>JAHEAM010000040.1 GCA_024642765.1 Planctomycetaceae bacterium | reverse complement strand
TGTAGCGTGGCTTCAATGTGCTGCGCTTCGACCTCCTCTAACGATCTTTGTTGGTAAGAACTGTACCGCATTTGGGGTAAATCCATTTGCGATTCGCTGGCGGTAGTTAGATTTGTCAACACGAGGTCATCGACGTCAATTACTTCCGAGCGTGTTAAAACAACAGCTCGTTCAATGACGTTTTTCAGTTCGCGCACATTACCTGGCCACTTGTAGTTGGCGAGCAATTGCAGAGCAGCAGTCGTAAAGCCGGCCAGTCGCCGGCCAGTCGTCTTGTTAAACGCTTGCAGAAAATAATTTGCCAGTTCAGCGACATCTTCAGGACGGCGTCGCAAGGGAGGCACATCGATCCTCACAACATGTAACCGAAAAAAAAGATCCTTACGGAATTGACCATCGCGCACAGCTTTCTCGAGATCGCGATTGGTTGCAGCGATCACGCGGACGTCGACTTTAATTGATTTACTTCCGCCCACTCGTTCGAATGGATGCCCTTCCAGTACCCTCAAAAATTTAGCTTGTATCGAAGGGCTCATTTCACCGATCTCGTCGAGCATCAGGGTGCCGTGGTCCGCCGCTTCGAACTTGCCGATTTTTCGATCCGTGGCTCCCGTAAAGGCACCTCGTTCGTGACCAAACAACTCACTTTCGAGCAACGACTCCGTTAACGCGGCACAGTTCAAACACACGAAAGGGCCTTTGTTTCTCGGGCTCGTAAAGTGAACAGCGCGGGCCACCAACTCTTTACCGACGCCACTTTCGCCACGCACCAAGACAGTAACGTTACTCGGGGCCGCTTGTGCGATTTGCTGGTGAACGTTCAACATGGCCTCGCTACTTCCAACAATTTCGCTTTGGATGCTTAATTGTTCTCGGAGCAGGTCAATCTCGACTCGCGTTTTAGATAGGTCGTCAACCAATTTCTGCTCGCGAAACCGTGTCTTCAGTGCGAGCCCAATCGTTTCGGCAACTGCCAATGTGAATTCCAAATCGTCCGGATCAAGAAAAACTCCAGGTGCCGTTGCGTACAAATGGACAAGACCTACCGTTCGGGTATTCATGCGAATTGGCGCACAAATCACACTCGTCGCTTGTATCTCTCCCTTGCTATCGCGCAGACCGAGGGCCGAGTCGTCTTGCACGTCGCGCGCCAACACAGCTTCACCTTCGCGCAATACAGTTTGCGCCAAGAATCGAGATACGCGTTGATATTCAGGCAGTCGCGAGGAATGCCAAGCGACTACATCTAAATGCTCAGGATCTACTTCTGGTCCGCGTTGTTTACCCGGATTAACAAGAACCGCGCCGGCGTCGATCTGCGTACTTTCGATGAGAGTGTCCAACGCCATTCGGGCAATGCCGCGTAACGAAGTTTCGTTGGCCAACTCGAACGCCAATCGGCACAGACGAGCGGCCGCTCTACCAACTTTGGGAATTGTTTCGAGATGTTCGTTTTCGTCTTCGTCTAAGAATTTTGTTTTTTGTCGGCGGTGTGTGATCGTCGTCGGTTCGGAATGAACGATTGGTAGAGTAGGTTGATCGTCGTCCATATCCAAACCGGCAAGTGTCTCGGCTGGAAATTCACTTCGGTTCAGGAATTTCTTGTCATAGGCAGAGGAAAGGTCGTTCACAAAAACCAATTGGGTTTTGGAAATCCAAATCACGTCCCCGGGCTTAAGAGTTCGGTCGCCAACCAGTCGGTCACTCCCAACGGCCGTGCCGTTACGACTGCTCAAATCTCTAATAACCCATTTGCCATCGCTTTGAAATACTTCAGCGTGGTTTCGGCTGGCTTGTTCTTCGCGGACAACGATGTGATTCGTCGGAGCCCGTCCGATTGTAACGGTCCTTCCTGGAATCAGGCGAAAAACATCAGACCATTTTGCCCCGTCGCGGATAACCAAATAGGCCATGTTGGTCGTTCGTTTCGATTCATTTCCCATAATTGGCAATATAAAAGGCAAATTCCATGCTGGACGATGAAACAACGAAATTTTCTGTCCATTAGCCGTCGATTTGAAATTCAGGAGAATCTAACTAGATTCCAGTCGGGCAAACGGATTCCACCTCGGCCTATTCTTTGAGTAATTAGGGTGAATTTCTTGCAAAATCGCAGCAGTGGAATTAATGTGATATTAGGCAGCCATCCCGTCGAATGCTAGGTAGCATTCAATTTCGGCACAACATTTGATTCAATCCATAATTAGCGAAGTTTCTCGTTTTTTGGATTTTACGCAAATTCGTGTTGCCTAAACAGAATAGAATCGAACAATCAGAGTAGGGGCGATTTCCAACTTGGGGAGTATCAATATGCTTGTCAGTCCAATTAGTATTTTCCGGACGAAGCTTTTTTTTGCGTTTACGTTTTTGATGTTTTTGTCTTCGTCAACATTGTTCGCGCAACTAAACGGGAACGGTAACAATAACGGTAACGGTACACTTGGTGGTAATTTACTGTTCAACCGTATCGTTGGCGGCGTCTCAATTGACCCAAACGGTGTAATTCGTAACGAGGCCGTTAGAATGGCTCCCGACGAAGTAACCAGCTTGAGGTCGCTAATCGGCGCGACAGAAAAGGGAATCACAAAAGCGGGGCAACGCGCGATTTCAATTTCGTCGATCGAAAATGCAATCCGCGAGTCGGCGTCCGAAAAGAAACCTTTGCCCATCGAAGTTCAATTTCTTGGGGGTTTGCAACGCATCGAATTTGTGATTGCAGCGGACAATGATCTGTGGCTTGTTGGACCTGGCGAAGGTCTTATGGTCACTGAAGACGGACAAGTCATTGGGGCTGATTCTGGCTCCCCATCCTTGAAACTTGAAGATTTGACAACGGCACTGCGATCCGTCGAAAACGCTCGCGAAGGCTTCGGAATTTCAGTTGATATTCGTCCGACTGCCGAGGGTCTGAAAAAGTATACTCAATTGACAAAGAATCTAAAGGTCGAACAATTCGATAGCGCAATGGTTGCTAAGTTGGAACAAGCCATGGGCGACCAACCAATCACTTTGACTGGTATTCCAACCGATTCGCACTTTGCGCAGATTCTGGCTCGTGCCGACTATCGCATGAAACGGCTTTCCATGGGCTTTGAACCAGCTCCAATTGCCAACTTTCCTTCTTACATCGAATTGATCCAAGACAAAAACCTTAAAGGCACATCCGCTCCACGGTTTTGGATGGAATGCAACTACGATGCGATTGCAAAAAGCGAAGACGGAAACGTTTGGAAGCTTTCGGGAAGCGGTGTGAAAACGTTGACTGAAGAATCGATCTTCGACCGGGACGGTAATAAAGTAGAAGGCCAAAAGCCTCGCAAAAATAAGATGGCAGAAAAATGGGCAGAAACGATGACGGAAAGATTTGATGAATTGGCTGCGGCTGATCCAGCTTTTCGAGAACTCAGGAACGCCATGGACATGAGCGTTGTTGCAGCATTGATTGCGAAAGAAGGCCTGTTTGCCAAGTCGAATGTTTCTGCACCTTTGTTGACAGAAAACAACATTACTTTCTCCACTCCAGTTTGGTTGGCTCCCAAGACGGTGCCGTCACAATGCAGCTTCATCCGCACGACTGATGGCCTTAGTGTCACTGCGAGTGGTGGCGTCCAAATTGACTCGTGGGCTGTCGCAAGTAATCAGGTAGTGGATAACTCTTTGTCCAAATTGGCAGAGAAATTCAAAACAGCTAAGACTTCGTTTTGGATGAACCTGATTCCGTAATCACCAATAATGATTGACGAATAAAGATTATAAAGCCCGTCGCGAAAGCTGGCGGGTTTTTTGTGTTTTCTAAAACAATTGAACAGCACGGCAAAATCACTTTGTCTCAAGCAACGAGCTCTTTAACGCGTGAGACTACAAAACTAGACCACGCTGTTCCAATCGGTGAGTCCAAGTGGTTCTTGAGTTAAGAACGGCTCGCCATATAAAACATTGATGGACTTGCCCCAATAACGTGCTTCGATTTCAAGCTGTTCCAGAAAACTTGGCGACTGAGCACGTCCCTGAATGAATTGGCTTTCGTAGGCGGCGATCGCTTCCTTTTTGGTCGACCATTCATTAGATATGTCTAACACGAAAGTCGGAGTGGAGTGCATCTTCAAATGTACGCAGTAATAGTGAATGATTCGGAGTGGGTGAAATGGTTCGCCGGCCATCGTCGTCTTTGAGAGTTTCGACCAAAATCGAGCCGCATTGACTAATTCGGCCGCAGCCAAATGATCCGGATGAGCGTCGATAGGAAGTGGCCCAAAAACCCAACGAGGTTGCGTTCGACGAAAAACTTCTGCCAAGCGCGTTCGCGCCTCCAAACTTGACTCTAATCGTCTATTTGGCAGACTCAGATTCTCGCGCCAAGATATCCCTAAGGCATGGGTTGCTTTTTGGGTTTCAATAGCTCTGATCTCCAGTGAACCAAAAGGGGTTGGTTCACCCGAGGTCAAATCCAATATACCTACCCGCTTCCCAGCGCGCGTCCATTTGACAATAGCTCCGCCCATTCCTAGCTCCGCGTCGTCGGGATGTGGAGCGACAACCAAAAAGTCTAGTTTCATATCGTTCAAGTTAAAGTTCCTTTTTACCTGCTGACATTTTGGCACGAGACAAGGAGAGTTCTGCCAGCAATCGCCCTAGATCCATTAGAATTCTCTCAAATCGCCTGATATTCTACACCATTTTTTCTCCGCGATTATTGGGTGTTTTGGCACGGCCTTTGCTTCGTAAACCCGTACGAGCAAATTCTGTCGATCCGTCATAGGGAATCGGCGTTGGAGTTCAATCGAAAAATCTACCAAATGGAACGCTAAACGGCGGGCCAGTTAACAGTTTAACTTTTTGTTTTTGGATGGGAGAGCAAAGTGGCTCAAGGTGAAAAAATTATCGGAATTGACTTGGGTACAACCAACTCCGTCGTTGCCATTATGGAAGGCGGAGAGCCAGTAGTCATCGCCAACCAAGAAGGCGATCGGACAACTCCGAGCGTGATCGCGTTTACCAAAGATGGCGAAACGTTGGTCGGAGCACCTGCTCGCAACCAACGTGTGACCAACCCGGAGCGAACCATTTACTCGGTCAAACGATTTATGGGTCGGAGACATTCCGAGGTCGGATCCGAAGAAAAAATGGTACCATACAAGGTCACCGGAGGTGCCGGTGAATACGTGAAAATTGAAGTTGGCGACCAATCCTTCACGCCTCAAGAAATTTCAGCGAAGACGCTGCGGAAACTAAAAGAAGCCGCCGAGTCCTATCTTGGTCACAAGGTCAACAAGGCTGTCATTACCGTTCCTGCCTATTTCAATGATGCGCAGCGGCAAGCAACCAAGGACGCGGGGCAAATTGCTGGCCTTGAGGTCGCGCGGATTATTAACGAACCCACCGCGGCTGCCATGGCTTATGGCCTCGACAAGTCACAGAAAGAGCAAAAGATTGTCGTTTTTGACTTGGGTGGTGGTACTTTTGACGTTTCAGTTTTGGAACTCAATGACGACGAAGGCATGAAGGTCTTCGAAGTTATCAGTACGAATGGCGATACACACCTCGGTGGCGATGACTTCGATGAAGTGCTGATTCACTACGTCGCAGATGAATTCAAGAAATCGAATGGTGTCGATTTGCGGAAGGATGTCATGGCATTGCAACGTCTGCAAGAGGCTTGCGAGAAAGCCAAGAAAGAACTTAGCTCTCGTCCACAGACCGATATCAACCTGCCGTTCATCACAGCAGATGCTTCGGGCCCGAAACACTTGCAGATCAACATCACTCGAGCGAAATTCGAGGAGTTGATCGATCCACTTATCGAGCGTTGCCGCACGCCCGTAGAAGCCGCGTTGAAAGATGCAAAACTTTCGCCAAAAGACATTGACGAAGTTATCTTGGTTGGTGGTTCAACACGCGTTCCCAAAGTCCAAGAGATGGTCAAAAAAATCTTCGGCAAAGAACCACATAAAGGTGTAAACCCTGACGAAGTCGTTGCCGTTGGTGCCGCAATTCAAGGTTCCGTACTCGCTGGCGATCGCAAGGACGTTTTACTACTGGACGTCACTCCGTTGACTCTGGGTATTGAAACAGAACATGGAATTATGACCGCCTTGGTTGAAAGAAACACGACCATTCCAACCGAAAAGAAACAGGTCTTCAGCACAGCTGCCGACAATCAAACCGCGGTGACGATCCAGGTTTTCCAAGGCGAGCGAAAAATGGCAAACGACAATCGTTTGTTGGGCAAATTCGATCTTACTGGAATTCCTCCAGCGCCTCGTGGAGTGCCGCAAATTGAAGTCAAGTTTGACATCGATCAAAACGGTATTCTAAACGTTTCGGCGAAAGACTTAGGAACTGGAAAAGAAGCGAATGTCGCCATCAAAGAATCTTCTGGACTTTCGGAGGATGAAATCCGGCGCATGCAGGACGATGCTCAATCGAATGCGGAAGACGATCGACGAAAGTTCGAACTCGCCAGCTCGCGAAACGAAGCTGACAACATGTGCTACCAGATGGAAAAAATGATGACCGAGCACAGCAGCAAGCTCAAGGATACGGACAAACAGCCGTTGGAGTCAGCGATTAAGAAGGTGCGAGAAGCGGCGGAAAAAGATGATATCGGAGCAATCAAAACTGCGGTCAAGGAACTGGAACAAGCGTCACATGCCTTGAGCAAGGTCATGTACGAAAATACCAGTACCTCGAATGGTGCTTCGGACAACGCGGGTGACGAAGAAGTTGAAGCTGCTGCAAGTACCAGCAGTAGCAACGATGACGCAATCGACGCCGAGTTCGAAGTAAAAAAGGACTAATGCCCGATCGATTGATGAGTTGACAAATTCAACTCATCAATCTTCGTTCGAAAACATCCTAGTTATTTGGATCCTGAGAGATTCCAGGCGGTCAGCCAGCAGCGACCGCCTTTTTTCATTTGAAATTCGCTCGTCAATCGGCGTTGCATATCGGCAAGGTGACCGGCCCCATAGAATATCGCGATTTCTTTTTTACCACTTACTATTTCGGCTTTGAGAACTTCCATAACCTTCGCATTTCGGTGGTCAATAATCGTCGAGCCGTTTTTACCATTGAAAATCGCCATTCCGCTTTCCATATTTGCCATTTGCTTGGCCATCGTTCGTCGCAAGCGTTTGGTTTTATCTTTGGCGAACAACGAAAGGATCATATCTGCTTGCATCTCCGATTCTTGAGTCTGCATGGCCATACTCGAACCAATTGAATTGAGCAGGATTCTACCAACACTTTCTTCATTTTCATTCATCGACTGAAAAAACTCGTCAGGCGTCATGTCGGCGTGCACTAAATTTTCAGCCATGTAGTCGATATGGTCCAATTGAAACTCAAGCCCCAACATAGATTTCATTCCCAGTTGAAGACCGGCAATTGGATTGAAACCAGCGTCCTCCTCTGGGTCACGGCCTCCCTTGGGAATACGAGTCCCCTCCGGTGCAACCAACTCGTAAAGGGTAGCATCGTATTTTTTAAAAATCTCATTGAGCTGTTCGTAGTACTCTTTTTCGCCAACATGAACGACGCCAATTAAATCTACGGTAACTCGCTCTCCGGCATCGTTAATCCCTTCGTAGCGCGTGATCGAGGTTTCCAGGCTGACTGGAGTTCGCTTACTGTTCAAACGAATACGCATGAATTCCGCAAACTCGCTTTGGCTAATCGCTTCAGAACCTTGGGCCCCTTGGGCAATTGGAGAATCCGATTTTTCTCCATCGGCATTCGAATTGAGCTGTTTGTCTCGCTCCATCCGCAATGTAGTTTGAGCCCAAGTCGCATCCGATACCGCAATCATAGACAGACCTAAACAGGTGCATGTGATAGCAAATCGTCGGGTACCGAACCATTGAATGACTGAGGCACAAACGTCGTCATATGAGCGATTACGCATTGGGATCCTTGTTACATTTTTCAAAATGACTAGTGCCCCATCCGATAGCCACCCGTCGTGACCTGTGTGAACTGTGGGCTTCGTAGGATTATAGGGGCAAAGAAAATGCCGAGCAACTCAATTAACCATCGCCAACTTCCGCAGGCTTTAGTCAATCAACTGTGGCGCATAATAAAACGCTGAGTTCTTTTCGGCCAGAAATACAGAGCTTGGTCGTTTGCTCAAGGCCTTGGCAAATTCGCGGCCAAACATCTTCTCGGCATCACAGTGGAATGATGCGGAACCGGCATCCCAAACGTTAGATGACGTTACTTTTACGGGATAATCAAGTAACTTACCTGCCTGCGTAACAAAATGATGATCACGGTTCAAAATGAAACCAACCTTAGAGCCCGAATCAAGATTCATAATACGATGTCGGGCCTTTATGACCAAACGGCCCTGAGCGCCATCCAATTGCCAGTCATAGGTAGCTTCCGGAATGTGGTCGCTCCTATGCTCACCCCCGAAGCCACTCGACTTCGCTCGAATTTTCGTTGAGACAACGTCTGTATTTATGGCTTTTGAAATTGTCCAGCGAGCCAAAGCATTGGAAACCAATCCCTTAACAATACACGATCCATGGCGTTCCGTTTTGCCAACAACTCGCTTCACGTAGTATCGCAAAAAAACGCTGCGGTACCCGCGACTGATTGGCAGCGGTAAACCCCAAATGCGAACATCCTTGCACGAGGCGAATATCAAACTCAAATAAGCCGAATCGTTATGTAAGTCAATTTCCAAACCGCGGGGAATATGTCGTTTCAGAACAACTGGATCGATCTGAAAATTTATTGCAACAAAATCCAACCAATGCGCACGCAACACGACCTTGCCGTCTGCCATCGCCAAAATCTCCCAGAACAGTCCACAGATGAATCTTTATTCGCTCGCAACAAAACACCCGATGTGAAAAAACAACGGCAATGCGCCAACCCGTCAGTCCGCTGGGTCGATTAATCCGTGCTTTGCTTTATGTCTTCCGCTCTGTTTCCGAATGACATTTTAACTGATCGAGCCAAAAGAATATCTAGCAGTAAATAGAAAAAACCGGAATTCAAACAGAAATCCGTCTAGGTTTAGGGTGAGTTACTTGCCCGTCGAGTACTAATAGTGAATTTTCCTGCCGAAGCAGACGCTATTAGCCCTTGCCTAAAGTTATCTAATTCGCCGTGCCTCGACGGCACGCTTACTTGGGAGTTTTACGTCCCACGCCAAGCCCACCATTTGCATAGTTCGAATAATGATCCAACTCATGTCAAGTTGATACCACATCAAACCGTGTCTCGCTGAAGAGGGAAACGCGTGATGATTGTTGTGCCAACCCTCACCCATTGTCAAAATGGCGCAAACCAAATTGTTGGTCGAATTGTCGCCTGACTTGAATTGTCGCTTTCCAAATATATGGCACACCGAATTGATTGACCAAGTCATATGGTGTGTTAGAAAAATTCGTACCAATCCACCCCACAAAAATCCAAGCAAAGCGCCAAACCAAGGATTAGCTGATTCGCCACCAAAATAATATTCAATGAAATAGCCGCACACAGTTGGAATACCGAGGCTCGTAAAAACAAACAAGTAATAGTATTGATTTACCCACAACAACAAACGATCTTTGGAAAGATCAGGAATATACTTTTCCAGTTCAGGTTTGGACCAATAACCACTAAACAACCAGCCAACCTGGCCATGCCAGAAGCCTTTCAGAAAACCCAGGAGGCCCGGGCCATGCAAGTTTGGCGAATGCGGATCGCCGTCCTGGTCGCTGTGGCCATGATGACGCCGATGAACGGCACACCAAACTAACGGAGCGCCTTCGACACTGAGACTGCCCAGCAACGTCCAGAAAGCACGCACCCAACGATACGTTTCAAATGATTTATGGGACAACAGGCGATGAAAACCAATTGTGATCCCTAAACTTGTTAGAGCCCAGCCCAACACGACCATCGCAAGGTAGCTCCACCCCATCCATCCGTATTGCCACAGCACCGCCGCAGCAACAAAACAACCCAGGAACGGAAGCACAACTGCAGTCAACATTGCAACTTTTTGGGATGTCGACGCAAGAGGAATTTCATGTTCTTCGGTCGGAACAGGATGGTCGTCGAAGTCAACGTGAGAGTATTCTGGTGCCACAACGGCAATGTCAATTTGTTTTGTGTCAATCAATTCAGACATCAATAATTTATCCATTGTTCAAGGATGTGCAGGATAACTCACTGTTGAGGTTATCCAGACAATCAGCTGCGAGCTTCTCGATCGCCTTCGCGATGATACCATTCCGAAATTATCTTCGGAACAAGAGGACAAGAAATCGTCCCTGATTGAAGGTGTTGTGAAAAGTTTCCTTTGAAAAAGACGACAATGGCTTTTTATCGTGTATTTGTGGTCAATGGCTTGGTTCGATCCGCAAATTTCATAGATGGGTTATACCCTGCAACGCGAATTTGCAAAAGTGCAACAACACGTTCCGTCAGCCGGCAGGAGTGGCGAAAAGCGTGACTTTCCGCACATTTTCCGTAAGTATACAAGTGATTTCAAATGGGAATCCAGATGCAGCCAAGACAAGATGTCTACCCTTGTTCATTATCATTAGTTTCAGATGAGTTGGCACTGTTGGCGTTACGACGTTTTAGGCGATGCCTGACAAGGTTTTTTTCGGTCAAATGTCCCCAGTTTAACGGTTCATCTTGAGTGTATTGTTTGCCGAGCTGGTTTGCGATTTCCGCCTTGCATAATTCGTAGCCTAAATAAAATGCGTGAGAAGGATCGACATTTTTTGGATGCAAAGCTTGCATGGAATCGAACACTTTGAAAGGGTCACCATCCACAAAATAATCCTCAAGGCCCAACACATGAATCAAATTGTCTTCTGCAACGACTCGGTAATTGCGATCACGAACATGCTTTTGCAAATCTCGAAAGTACGCTGAGCCATACCGCAGCAGTCGCGAGTCTCGCATGCAAATAAGTTCGTCGCTGAGATGCTTGGGCGGGACCTGATTGTCGATCGAGTACTTTACGATGCGCCTTGCAATATCGCATTCACGAACTGACGACCGCGCCCAATTGATAACTTCAGTCGTGAGCACACTAAAAATCTTTAACTCTTGGCAAACAGCCATCAACAAGAAATTAATCCCGGCGGAATCAACGTCTGACATCTCGGTGATATTCCCGGTCCCCATCATCAAATCCGCTGTTGGCCAACGTAGTCGCGCGGCTTGATAACGGGAGATACTTGCGGAGAAGCCAAACCCAATGGGTTCCAAAATTGGATCAATACGATACCGAATTTTGCGAGCTTCGAGGAATTCAATTGTGTCTTCCATCTTCACCCATTCGGAGGGACTCTCTGGAATCACAACAACTGTAGCACCCCATTCTTGTGCCGCAACACGATTCGTGGCATTGACACTCAGTACCAATTCCGCACCAGCTGCTGTTGCCAAACCAATTTCGGTTTTGTCCAAACTGTCAATGGAAACACGATGACCTGCGTCGCGGAGCGCAAGCACGCAATCGCCCACACCCTGCCAAGTCGAATTTGGGACGCATCCAACATCAATGACATCAGCGCCCGATTGGCGATAGGAATCTGCCATGGCCAAAATCGTATTAAGATCGAGTGTCGGGGCCAAATTAATCTCAGCGATAATCTCAATGTCGTATGCACTCAGATCGACAGGTTCAAGTTTTCCACCGAGAAACTGACCAAGGTCTCGTAGGTCCTTGGGCCCGTGCCGCACGGGCACTTGAGTAATTGCCTGAATCGGTGACAAGTCACCGCGGGCATAACCCGGCAATAAGACTTCATCAGTATCCACTGGTATTTCGATTCGAGCTGCGATCCACTGGGGAGTAAGTAATGCCGCAACCGTGATCGGCAGGACTTGTATTGAGTAACCAAATCCCAACTGTTCGCTTAGTTTCGCGACCTCTGCCTCCAACGCCTTGGCCGCCAATCGCCCCGTTACGAAATGTAACTTCTTGCCAAAGTAAATTTGCCGACTTTCCATGATCGATCTCAAGTTTTCCAATTGGATTCATTTTCCAAGTACCGGGAACGTTCCCCCACCTACTTGGCTTTGACTAGAATAGCAAAAGCGGACCGCATGTTCGTAACACGACGCCAAGATAACCACTTAAAAAAGTATTGCGACGAGAACGATGACGAAAACTCTACGATATGCACGCCGACTCATTGAGTTTGATTCGACTAGCAGCAAATCCAATCGACTTATTTGCAAGTATCTCGAGATGAAGCTTGCGAAACATGGATTTGTGGTTGAGAAAGTCGAATACGTTGATCCAGCTGGCGAACGAAAAGTTAATCTAATCGCAAAGAAAGGTGCGGGATTTGGCGGACTTGCTTACTTTGGCCACGTCGATACCGTTCCCGCAACTTTTTGGTCGTTCAAACCCTCCGGCCCCTTCGCACCCTACATCCAAAACGAGCGTTTGTATGGTCGCGGCGCTTGCGATATGAAAGGCTCGCTGGCATGCATGTTAACGGCGGCCCAAGAATTTGATTGGGAACAACTGAAAGAACCATTGTATTTTGTTTGTACTGGCGATGAAGAAGTTGGCTTTCACGGAGCCCGCGCGGTCGCGGCCGAAAGCGACTTTTATCGTGAGATGATCGAAAATCGAACCAAGGCCATTATTGGCGAACCAACTGGCTTGGAAATTGTGCATGCCCACAAGGGCTCGCTGACGATTACCGCTTGCGCCGAAGGCAAAGAGGCCCATTCGAGCGGGCGTGATGGCAAGAACGCCAATATCGCAATGATACCTTACCTGCAAGAACTATTTCAATTGTACAAACTCACTGAAACCGATACGCGCTGGCAAAATCCAGACTTTGATCCGCCGACGCTTTCGTTGAACATAGGTATCAAGGACAATTCACCTGCTTTGAATATCACAGCCGGTCGCAGCATCGCAACGGCCTATATGCGACCGATGCCCAAGATTGATGTGATGCCACTCGTGAAACGCCTCGAAGAATTGGGCGAAAAACTTGGACTTAAAATCGATGTACGCCGAGCGTGCGAGCCGTTTTGGAAAAACCCCGATTCCGAATTCGTGACACAAGCGTTAAAACTAGTGCATCGCCAAAACGCAAAAACCGTGTGCTATGCAACGGACGGCGGGGTCTTCGAAAATCTGCCGGATAAAATTGTTTTTGGGCCCGGGAGTATCGCACAAGCCCACACGGCCGACGAATGGATCTCCCTAGAACAACTTACGAGGGGTACAGAATTGTACGCAAAAATGATTCAGACTTGGTGCTGCGGATGAACAATGACGAACCAATTACTCAGATTGGCTAGCACCGCGTCGTGGTTTCGTACAGAGATGCGACGATTGCTGACGCCGACATTGTTTTCGCATACATTCGCCCGTTTGTTGAAGTCCGGCAATTGCTCGATCGCACATTTGAAGAAATCCAGCACCTTACCAAACATGGCTTCATGGCGCAGGTAAACGATCGCATCGTTGGTTTCGCTGCGGTCGAAGTTTATTCAAGGAAACTAGCCGAAATACAATGCTTGGCCGTCGATCCAGATTTCCAGGATCGCGGCATCGGTCGCCATCTCGTCCGGCAATGCGTTCTGCGTGCACGCGAGCTGGGCGTACTGGAGTTGATGGCCATCTCGGCGTCTGAAAACCTATTCAAAAACTGCGGCTTCGACTATTCGCTTCCGAATCAAAAAAGAGCACTCTTCGTACAACCTCAAGAACTCGATAGTCCTGAAACCCAATAAACACCTGACAGGCATTTCGTCTTGTGTGCGGTCGCGTCAGATTTTTGGAGCCTCGCATAGCCCATAGTCCACGCAT
>JAHEAM010000452.1 GCA_024642765.1 Planctomycetaceae bacterium | reverse complement strand
CTTATTGAAGGAAATCGGCGTGTTGCTGGAGCATGAATCGCCCACCGTGCAGATGGAAGCAGCACGATTTCTTTCGAGCCTGCCAACTGACCTGGAACGTCAAATCCGAATCCCGGAATTTACAAACAAACTTGAACGAGCGCTTGATCTTTGGAAACGCTCGCTTGCGTTACAAAACGATCGGCCGACAACTCATATGATTCTTGGAAGTTGGTATGTTCAGAAAGGCCAATTGAATTCTGCGGCGGATGAATTTCGAACGGCAATTCGAATTGACCCAAATTTTGTTGGGCCGCGTATCAACTTGTGTGAAGTCCTGGATTATCAATTGCGTGAGTTGACGAGTCGCGCTCAATCCCAAAGAGACAACATGAGCGCAATTGAGCAAACGAATTTGCGCAATAACATGAGTCGACTACAGTTGGAAATTCAACGGCTACGCAACGAAGAGCACGAATTACTAGCGGTGGATATCAAACGCAGTGCAGGAATTCCTAGAACTGATAGTCTGCATTTTCGGTATGCGATGAGTTGTTACTTGATGCAAGACAATGCTGGTTTGCGTAAACACTTAGGGATCGCCTATGAAATGGCACCGAAAAACGAAACGTACCTTTTGGCGTTGGTTGAAATGCACCGCCTCGCCAAAGAATGGAACGAAGCCAAGAAATACTTGAAAGAGCTTTTAGAACTTACACCACAGAATCCCCAATACCTACAACTTGAAAGGGACGTTCAACTAGAAGCAAGTGCCGGCGCGGACGGACGTTGAGTCAGAAGCGTGAGGATTAGCATCCAAAAAACCAACACTAGATTTTGGATTGGGAGTTGAAGAGCAAGCGGCAACAAATAGATAAAAACAACCGCAGGTAGCCAAACGCACCAATTGGAAATCAAAATGGGAAATACCAACCTATGGTACCAACCGGGAGTCAATGCCGCGCGCAACCCTGCCCACGAAAAATAGGCGTCGCGCCAAATGGAAAAAAGAACAACGTTCAACAATCCGATCGGAGGCGCGTAAACGAGTTGATCGACAAGTGACTTCCAAAAAATCGTATTTAAGTTCGATTGGTTACCGAAAACGAATGCCTGGAATCGATAAAATAGATCGATTTCAACGCCTTTGGCTCCCAAAACAAAACGTTTGCAATCAGCAAAAATACAACTTTCGATCGCTCCAGTTGGCCAGACGCAAACGCCAGGAGGGTGGGCAACAAGCCGCCGAAGATGGCTGTCGAGATAATGCTGAAGGTTATTCCGTAATTCTCTTTCACCACACCAAGGCGATCAAAAAACGTCCTGGCAAAAGGGTTGAAATAATAGGCAAGGACAATTGCCAGCCCAATACACCAAAGGCAAAATCCGGCGAGCGCGTTCCGTTTCGCCGCAAACCACCCTTGTTTCAGTGCTTCGACAAACCAATTGGAATTGGGCATAAAAGGCAGAATTCAGTTTTGCAAATGAGTAGAATGTTGCCGCAACAATCACGAGTTATCAAGCGCAAACGAAGTAGGAATGTCAAGAAACATTAATGATTTAGCCATTGTCAAATCTGACGCTCGAAATTGCTCCGGCGGATTGTAAACGAATGTTAGTTGACGACAATGGTTTGGTAAATTCCAATCGACTGTATACAAGTGGGGTGCGAAATGAAAAAAGTTTGTGTTGCTGGTGTCCAAATGGATATCCAATTCCAAGCTTTTGAAAGCAATCTTGCGCGAATTCAGTTGAAAATTCGTGAGGCGGCCGAGCATGCAGCGCAGTTGATCGTTTTTCCTGAGTGTACCCTAACGGGCTATTGTTATGCGACGATTGGCGATGCACTGGATCATGCGATTGAAGTTGAAAGTACACGTCTGCGTCCACTTTTTTCGTCGTGCAAGGAGCACAAGGTTCACATTGTTGTCGGCTTTTTGGAACGAGATGGAAACCGCGTTCACAATTCACTTTTGTGTATTGGCCCCGAAGGCATTGCAGGACATTATCGCAAAATTCATTTGCCCTACTTGGGAGTTGACCGCTTTACCACTCCCGGGAATAAGCTTGAGGTGGTCAAGGCCGGTACGCTCAACATCGGCATGAACATTTGTTACGATTGCTCGTTTCCCGAGTCGAGTCGCGTGTTGATGTTACATGGTGCGGATGTGATCACTCTGCCTACAAACTGGCCGCCAACCTCGGGGCGCACGGCAGACTTTATTCCTAACGCTCGTGCTCTCGAAAATCATGTTTACTTCATGTCGATTAATCGTATTGGCGAAGAAAACGGATTCTCTTTTATTGGTAAAAGTAAAATCGTCGATCCGTTCGGAAACGATTTGGCATTCGCAGATCATGCTGAAGAGACCATTTTGTATGCAATCATCGATCCCAAAGTCGCTCGCAATAAGCATTTGGTAAATATTCCGGGCGAACATGAGGTGGATCGTTTGCGAGATCGTCGTCCTGAGGCTTATGGAACAATTGTCAAGTCGATTGCAGACTGCCAGAGTTAGTCATTTTTTATTTCCAGAGAGTGTTTTCAAGTGTCGAATGTATCGCGAGTGTTAGTGTTAGTTTTTTGCTGGTACGGAAGTTTTTGTGTGACGTGGTGTCGCGCGCAACAAAGTCCGGATGCAATTCGTGATGCCCAATTTGCAGCTATCGATACGGGAAGTTGTGAATGGGGATATTGGGGACAAAGGCCAGAAAAGTACTCAGGTTGGACAAACCATTCTAATCGTCTGATTCCTGTTTACTTGTTCGGAGGGTCGCTAGCTGATTACGCTGGTGAACGGAGTGCCTATCGCGACGCCGAACGAATCAAATCGATCTACGGTTATTTGCCCGAATCAACACTCAACAACGAGGCCAGTTATTTTGATCAAACGGACATCTTTCGTATCCAAATGGATTCGGTTGCCGCAGGCAAAAAGAATGTGATCTTGATCGTGTTTGACGGAATGGATTGGCAAACGACATGGTCCGCTGCGACCTACCGAAATCATGCGGTGACGTACCGCGAAGGACGTGGGGATGGGTTGGCATTTCAGGATTATCGCGGTGCGCCGACAGATTACGGTTCGATGGTTACTTCTGCATTGTGTGGTAATACCACTGCAGATATCGATCACCAATTGATTTTGAAACAAGAGACTCGATTTGCTGGAGGTTATTCGGCAGCGAATGGTGGTATCTTGCCTTGGCGCAATCCTCCCGACAGTGCTTACCTATTGGGTCAAACACCTGGCCTAAAGCACTTGGTGACCGATTCCGCGAGCTCTGCGACATCGATGTGTTCTGGAATCAAAACGTACAATTCAGCGATCAATGTCGATTTGGATGGGAAAGAATCGATTCCCATCGCGCGCTTGCTGCAGGAGCGGGGATTCCGAATCGGTGTCGTCACCAGCGTACCAATTAGCCATGCGACTCCAGCGGCTGCTTATGCAAACAATGTTGACCGCGATGATTATCAAGACTTGAGTCGCGATCTGTTGGGCCTCCCTTCAAGCTTTCATTCGAAGCAGGCGTTGCCTGGAGTTGATGTTTTAATAGGTTGTGGTTGGGGCGAAAATAAAGACGATGATTCGTCCAAGCAAGGCAAAAATTATGTGCCGGGAAACTGTTATCTTGCGAACGAGGATTTGACAAAAATCGACGCTCGAAA
>JAHEAM010000039.1 GCA_024642765.1 Planctomycetaceae bacterium | reverse complement strand
CAAAGATGAAAAACTACCTGACGCTATTCGGATTGGTGCCGAAGAAGGCATGCAAGACTTTACGATGAGCCTGAAACAGCTCATTGATGATGAACTGATCGATCGACCAACGGCGTTCCAAGTCGCGCCCAACAAGGAATCGCTCAAAATGGCCCTCAAGGGAATTCAAGTCTCACAACCCGGAATTCTGTAATGCGGCCTATTCGATTGTTGATGTGCTCAATTGTCTCCATTGTATTTTGGGGAGCGACCGCTCCAGTTTGCCTTGCGGTTGCGCCTCAAGATGCTGAGGGCCTTTTCGTCGGTGGCTACTTTGCCTGGTACAAAATTGCGCTGATTGGCATCGCGTATTTGGTCTGGGTCGTTTTGGCTGATCGCGCCAGTGCGACCTTGCTACGGTTTGGTGACGACATCAAGATGAGTCCGGAGCTTTGGAATCCAGTCCTTTTGGGAAGCTTTTTGTTAGGATTCGCTTTGGTTGCATTCGTCCCCATTTTTTGGGTTGGGCTGCCCTTATTCTTGCTCGCAGCGTACCTTCCCATTTTATTTTTCAAGTTGCAGTTTTCCTCGAAGCTCAAAACAAACGACGTCGTCAAGTTCAAACTCCGTCCCGATGATGTGGTGGTTGCCCAGCGATTGGAGCAGGATCAAGGCATCGAAATGAAATTCGTGGCTGCGGGCGACACGGATCAAGAAAAGAAACGTGCCATGATTTTGGCCCGGCAATCGCCTGACTTCCAGACGATGAAAAATTTGATCGCGAACATCTTGGCCAAACGCGCCGACATGTTGATGCTGGATTGTAAAAGCCAAGGCGTCGATGTTCGAATGCAAGTGGACGGTGCATGGCATCCGATGCCGCCGATGGAACGCGCGATGGGCGACAATATTCTCGCGAGTCTCAAGTATTTGTCGGGACTGCGTCCCGAGGAACGACGTGCCAAACAACAGGGTTCATTTCGTCTACAGTACCCCTTATTGAACTTGAAAACCGCGCTTGAAGTTACTTCACAAGGCGTCTCATCGGGTGAACGAACGCTGGTCAAAGTTCTGAAGGCCGCGACCAAGGACTTCAAGGCTGAAGACCTGGGCCTCGCCCCAGAACGGATCGTCAACCTCACATCAGTGTTCAAAAATAAAGGCCTCATTATCATCTCGGCTCCACCGAGCGAAGGCCTCACGACGACTTGGCGTTCATTGCTGTTAAGTACTGATCGCTTTACTCGTGACTGCATCGTTGTGATGAATAAAAGCGAACGAGATTCCGATATTGAAAACCTTGTCCCCAAGATCATTGGCGACGGCGAAAACCCCGCGCCGACAATTCGCAAAGCCTTGATGGCTCAGCCGCAAATGATTGTAATGCCCGACGTCGTCAATCGTGAAACGTTCGACTTATTAGTGGATCAAGTCATCGATGCCGAGCGGACGGTCGTAACGCGCACACGGGCCAGTTCGGCTGCCGAAGCCTTGTTGCGTCTCTATGCCAAATGCGGTGATCGCGATGCGATGGCCAAGGCCGTAACGCTTGTTACTTGTCAGCGTTTGATTCGCAGACTCTGCACGGATTGCAGAGTACCTGTTCCCATCAAACCTGAAATGGTTCAAAAATTGGGCGGCGACCCTCGAAAAACCCAACACATTTACAAGGCTTACGTGCCACCTCCTCCTGAACTTTCCGTTGACGAGAAAGGGGAGCCAATCGAGATTCCGGTGTGCCCGAATTGCCAAGGACTTGGCTACATTGGACGAGCCGCGATTTTAGAATCGATGGCCGTCA
Organism: Planctomycetaceae bacterium; assembly: GCA_024642765.1. Taxonomy (GTDB): domain Bacteria; phylum Planctomycetota; class Planctomycetia; order Pirellulales; family Pirellulaceae; genus BJ22. The sequence continues at coordinate 12,048 of JAHEAM010000039.1, read as the reverse complement.
ACGATTCGATTCGCGCCGCACTCAAAAAACAACCAAAGCTACCTGTAGTCGCGCAGATTGCCAAAAAATCCGGCCAGCTGGATATGATGCAAGAAGCCTACCGTTTGGTACTCGACGGTGTGACATCAGTCGATGAAGTAAAACGTATTTTCCAAGACAAACCCTAGCTCTGTTTGATCGGTAGCAGCGATTCAAAATGGCCAAAAAAAAGAACTATGTTGAACTTCCGGCGATCGAGTTGACGGGCTTTGGAGCCGTGCCAGAGATTCAGGCTGAAAACGTGGAACGCGCTCAAGCTTGTGAGGGCTATCCCTCGATGTGCATGATGCTGGTGGATGTGATCTTGCGACGTGCGGACGTCGTCGTTTTCGACTACTCTTCACAGATGGCCGCGATCAAATACCAGATTGACGGACTGTGGCATCCGATGACCGCGATGGATCGAGAAAGCGCCGATGCCATGCTGGAAGCTATCAAGGCACTCGGTGGCGGGCGCCCCGAGGAACGCCGCGTTCGTCAGGACATGAGCTTTCAGGTGCTTTATTCAGCCAAGAAATATAAGTTTCGCGCGTTGAGCCAAGGCATGAAAACGGGCGAACGGGTCGCTCTCTATGTTGACTTCAAACGACCAGCACTGGAATCTCTAGCAGACCTGGGGATGCGTGAAGGAATGATCAAGGACCTTGTTACCTTGATGAATACCAACAAATCTTTGATTGTGTCTTCGGCTCTGAAGGGCGAGGGGACAACCTCGTTATGGCGAGCCATGTTGCTGGCTTCGGATCTCTTCACTCGTGATGCCTATATTATCGAAGACAAATCGTCGAACGAACCGGAAGTCATCAACGTCACTCGTGTTACCTTTGACGCTGCAGCGGGTGAAAACGCCTTTTCACCAATGCGCGGAATCCTGTTGAAAGAACCGCATGTTATCGCGTTTTCTGATTTGACCTCAGGTAGTTTGCTAAATCAATTTGATGACTTGATCGAAAAATATAGCATGCAGATATTCACTCGAATGGCTGCGAAGAATGTTGTTGAGTCTCTAGTTTCGATTATGGCTCTCAAGCCTGATTTGAAAAAACTTGCTCAAAATCTTTCGGTTATTTTGGCAATGCGCGTCGTGCGAAAACTTTGCACCAATTGTCGCCAAGAATTTCCGCCGTCGGAGCAAATGCTCAAAGCTCTGGGGATTCCACCCGGTCGGGTTAAGAAACTATACCGTTCGTACCTGTTTCGACCTGGACAAATGGACGAAAAAGGCAAAGAAATTCCGCCTTGCCCCGTCTGTTATGGCACTGGTTTTTTCGGACGCACGGGACTCTTTGAGTGCTTGAAAGTAGATTCCGGATTGCGAAAACTGATTGCCGCTGGGGCTGGGGCCCAACAAATTCAAAAAGCGCTTGGCGAAAGCCAACATGTATCCATGCGCGAAGAGGCTGTATTGCTCATCGCCAAAGGTGTGACGTCGACGGATGAAATTCAACGAATAATGAAGTAGGTTCGATCATGTTAACCCTGGCACTGATTTTTATCTTCCTCGTGGTTGCTGGAGCAACTTGGTGGGTAGGCCTATGGGGCAATGTCATTGCGTTGATCAACATTTTGATCGCCGGCTGGGTTGCAACAGGCTACTACAAAAACCTCGCGGCGTTCATTATTACTCAGAATGAGTCGTTGGTGTTTTTGGCTCCATTCGTTAGTTTTTGGATGCTGTTTTTTTTGTTTGTTGGTGGGCTTCGAATGGTGACCGATTCGATGTCGAAGTATCAAATGAAGTTCAATGTTATTGTTGAAATGATTGGACGCAGCGTATTCTGTTTGGTGAACGCCGCGCTAGTGGTGAACTTGGTTGCGTTCGCGTTTTATCTGTCACCGATCCCGGAACGACCTGGATTGCGTGCCGAGAAATTGTGGGTCAATTTGTCAATGTACTGGTCGCTAGGACCCTTGTCAGAAAGTCGCAAATCCGTTTTTAACGATAACCCAAACAAATTGGTGATTCGCGACCAAAATACTCAGTACGCCAATTACCGACCCTTTTCTGAGTCAATGTTTTATGCTGAGAGTACCTTAAGAAACACAGCTATCAGAGGTAACTCGACATTGTTATTTGACAAGAATCAGCGCAAATAAATCGAGGCGACAATCGCTTATTGGTTGGACTTACGGTAAGCACGCATCGAAGGCCTTCAGTTCTTGTTCGATGGGATCGCTCGGCGATTCAGAGATATTTTTTGGCGTCTTTCCCTGGGGTTTGCAACTCTGGCTTCCAATTCGACAACGATGGACTGTGTCTTAAATTCGGGAATTCATGCCAGGACCGAGCTTACGTCTGCTTTACCCGCGTATTGATTTGAGAGGCCAGTTGGACTTAATCCCAGTCGTCCTCATCTTCGTCTTCATCATCATCGCCCCAATCATCGTCGTCGTCATCGCTCCAGTCATCATCATCGTCGTCATCTTCGTCTTCGTCTGATTCATCGTCGTCGACTTCTTCCCATTCACCATCGTCGAGTCCATCGTCGACTTCGTCTTCTTCATCGTCATCATCGTCGTCTAGGCCATCATCTTCGTCCTCGAAGACATCATCTTCGAAAGTTTCGTCTTCGAAATCGTCACCTTCTTCATCGTCAACTTCCAGTTCGTCGTCTTCCAGTTCGTCGATTTCGTCATCTTCTTCATCGTCGAAGTCTTCCTCTTCGTCTTCGAAATCATCGTCATCGACGTTGACGATAGGCTGATGTTCGGCAAGCAAGTTCATAGAAGAATTCAATTCAGAATATAGCGCTGCTTTCAGCAGTTTCTTGGGATCGGTCCACGACGAAGCTCTACCAAGACCTGGAATTTCTTCTTTCTCGATGGGATTGACGATGGTCGACAAACTCACTGCGGGTTCTCCTGAGAATCAAAAACTATTGGTTCGCTATCGGTCACATTCGGCATTGAAACGGAATTGCTTGAATCTTCGCTTGAAGTTACCCATTGGGGCAAGCCCTGTCCACGTAGAATACGGGCTTTCGGTAGGCTTTCCAAGTTGTTCAAGCCAAAATCGGTTAAAAATTTCTTGGTTGTACCGTAGAGAAATGGGTGTCCCAATTGATCGCTGCGTCCCACGATTCTAACCAATCCCTTTTCCAAAAGCTGTCTTAACATTTCGCCGCAGCCAACTCCCCGAATTGCTTCAATGTCAGCCTTGATAATCGGCTGGCGATAGGCAATGACGGTCAACGTCTCTTGAGCAGGTCCCGTTAGGCGATTTGACGGTAAATTCTCTTGAAATTGTCGGATCCAACGCGAAAAATGGGGACGTGTTCGCAGTTGGTAGCCCCCGGCTACTCGTTTGACATGAAACGCTCGACCCACCTGATCGTAGTATTGATTCAATTCACGGATCAAAGTTCGTGCTTGCGTGCCATCTTCAAGATTCGCCAGCTGAGCAATGCGTCGGCTATTGAGCGGAGTTTTCGCCAAAAAAAGCACGGCTTCGGTCTTTTGTCGCAATTCCGACATGGGGGCCTATGTTAAAGTCTAGATTGTCAAATATTTTGATTGCAATCGAAGTTTGACGACTGGGCGAAAGACGAATACGGTTGAATGCTTTGGATGTCAATTTAACAGCTTGTTGATTTTCTAGTTGGCGAAGCGGTGTTTTCATGGAAACCTCAACGTCAAACGATCAGACTGCAATTCATTTTAAGGGTATATCTCCGTTTTTTGGTAGGTCGTTTGATTGAGACGACCAATTTAGTGTGTTTTTTGGCTTTTCCATGACTAAAGAATCTCGAATTCGACTCTTGAATCCTGCCAATTTAATAATCGGCTGTGTCGTCGTGCTTTTGTCTTTGTTTATTTTGTTTCTGTCAGCCTACTCAAATGGAATGACGACCGGTAACGAAATTTCGCCCGATGATTTTTCTCAGCGGCGGTTCAGCTATTGTCGCGCTGCATGGTTACCGTTCACTTTCGTCGGTTTGAGTCAAACTTCGACAACACTACCATTTGTGACGCAGATGAACGTCGATGGACTTCTCGCGCCTGTCCCTGTTGGTGTAAAGAATTGGCATCTTGTCGATGACAATCATATGCCAGCCGATTCGAACGCCTACGATGCGTGTATTCTGTCGCGCTATTTAGAAATGAAGGCCGAAGATTCGGTAACCTATTTTTGGGAAGCGTGGAATACGAAGAGCCCCAAAAAAGCAGCCATCGTTTGGCCACTAGTCGCTCAATTGGCGCGGGCCAAAAGATATTATTTGATCCCGCTTATTTTGGACTTTGCTGTTTACGATCAACGCGGTAACAAGACTCCTTTGCGAGAGTTCGTCAGGGGTATTGAAACCATCGTTACTTCGATCAAATCGGATTATGGTTTCGTTCTCAAATTCGATTCGGCTGCGATTTCCGAAGAATGATTAAACGAAGCTATGCAACGTCAAATTTATCTTGATCACAACGCGACCACTCCAATCGACTCAGTCGTGGCCCAAGCGATCTTCGATACGCTCCAAAAACAACTGCTCAACCCAGCCAGCCAGCATCAGTCTGGACAGGCCGCGCGTCGCGTTATGGAGTCCGCTCGTCGTCGCATTCTGCAATGTCTCGGTGCCGACCTACGCTCGTTTCCAGCTGACCATTTAGTGTTTACAAGCGGTGGCACCGAAGCAAACAACCTGGCCATTCTGGGCCTGGCCAAACGAAACCAACAATTGATTATTTCCGCGGTTGAACATCCGAGCGTGTTGGCGGCGGCTGAAGCGGCCGCCCTGAAGGGTGCCTCTGTACATCTGTTACCTGTGAATAGTGAGGGTGTTTGTTGTTTGAAGTCGCTCGTCGAACTTTTGGAGCGTGGCTCGACTTCACTGGTTAGTATGATGCTCGTAAACAACGAAACGGGTGTCATCCAGCCTGTTTCCGAAGCTGCAAAGATCTGCCATCAATTCGGTGTTCTCATGCATACCGATGCCGTTCAAGCAGTTGGAAAAATTCCCGTGCAGTTCGCTGAACTGGGTGTGGATTTGTTAACCCTGACTCCTCACAAACTCTACGGTCCGCGCGGTATTGGCGTCTTGATTCATCGTCCTGGCATCGCGTTGCAACCCATTCTGTTTGGCGGGTTTCAGCAGGCTGGCGTTCGACCTGGAACGGAAGACCCGGCGCTCGCCATCGGTGCTTGCCTGGCAATTGAAACAGCGATAGCGAATCAAGCCAAACATTTTCAATGGTTGCAACACGTGCGGGATCAGTTTTTGCTTGCGTTGCAATCTCTTTTGGTAGGTGAATTCATCATCAATGGAGCCGGAGCAACATGTTCACCGCACACGCTAAATATTTCGTTTCCCGGTGTGGAACGTCAGTCGTTGATGATTGCCGCTGACATTGCGGGGATCGCCTTCTCAACCGGATCGGCATGTGCCAGCGGATCGAGCGAGGTTTCGCCAGTGTTGTTGGCTATGAATACTGAGACATCCGTTTCTGAAAGTGCAATTCGAATCAGTTTCGGAAAGACTAATTCCGTGGATGAGGTAGAGTTTGCCGGCGCTGAAATCGCGAAAATGGTCAATGGTTTTCGCCAATAATAGCCTCGATTATTGTTGGGAAGCGACTCGCGTTCGAACTTAAAATTTGGTAGAATTTGGGGCTGTTTAAAGTCTACCAAATTGACCTTTTTTGGCCCGCTTTTTATGGACCCAGTGTCCTTTGAAAACCTCTTTTTTTTGCCGCTCAGCCCGTCGGCAAATTCGTTGACTTTGTCGCTGCGCGTTGTCAATAACGCGCCTGCCGACTATGAATCCCATTCTACTGAATCACAAATGGATCTGGCCAAAACGATAGGCTACTCGGCTACCAAAAAGGATTTTCCCGGATCACGATTGCCTAGTTTATTTGTGGGCGATGAATCCAATGACGCCTTGCGAATCCTGTTTGATTTTGATCAGCTTCCCAGCCACTATTGGCCAATGGTTTTGGCGGGACCCTCTGGTTCTGGCAAAACAGCGTTGGCTCAAACATTTATTGAACGTGCAGCTCGATTGGCTAAACCCCTGGATGCTATTGCTACGGAAACCAAGTCGTCTTCTGAAACCTCATCGTCTTTATCCAAAAAGTCATTTTTGATCACTGCAAACGATTTTGCCCGGGGATTGAACGAATCGATCCAGACAAAATCAGCTGCTCAATTCATCGATCGAATCTTGTCGTTTGCTGCGGTCGGGTTTGATAATATTGAGGATTTGGCTCATTTCCCCTTAGTTCAGCCTGATTTTGTCTGTTTGCTCGATCAACTCTGTGCCAAGGGCACACCCGTTGTGATAACGACGCGGATGAGTCCTGATTGCCGGATCGAGGGATTGAGTTCGCAATTAACAAGTCGTTTGAATTTTGGTTTGGCGATTCCCGTTGCCCTACCTGGTTTTGAGGCTCGTTGTCATTTATTGCAGGCACTTGCGGAAAAACACTTGGTACCATTGTCGGTCGAGCAAATTCGTTCATTGGCAAAACAGTTTCCTTTATCACTGCCAAGGCTTAATAACATTATTTTGGAGGCCAAACAGCATTGGATGTTGTCCCGCTGTCCCGTAACCAATATCGTCGATGCGAAATCACTCAAAAAAATATCTGGCGGTCGTGCTCCTGTCGCTGAACAATTGAATTTACTCGTTCGAATTGTTGCCGATCATTATCAATTAGCGCCCTCTGTCCTTCGCGGTACCAGTCGCAAACAAACGATAATGCTGGCTCGCTCGATTTGTATTTTCCTTGCTAGAAACCAATTGAAGTTAAGCTATTCCGTGATTGGGAATTATTTTTCCGGCCGCGATCATTCGACGACAATTCATGCCTTCAAAAAAATCGTTGAGCAAATGAATTCGAATTCCGATGTTCGCTTTTTGGTTCAGCAACTTGAATTGCGCCTCCTCGAGTTAACGTCCTTGCAAAGTGGGGCTATCGGATGACTCGATTCAAACCACTTAAGTCGGCGGGCAATTCTTTTAATTCCGTGGAAAACTTGTCTGTTAGGTGTTGGCTCGTGTTGGTTTCTTTGGTGTTTATTGACATTATTCACAAAATTCTACGTTGTGAACATTTTTGTCGTCGTTTCGGCAACTATGTTTCGACGTTTTGTTTACGTTTTTTCCACTGGTTTGTTTTGTTGATATCAGCCTTTAATTTTCGGCGTTTGATTACATTTTTTGGGTTTTGTTGACACCTAATCGCGTCACTCTGCTACTACTAATTTTAAAAATAACTATTTAGTTTAAATACTATTCAGGAATCCCAGGCATGAAGATAACGATCGACCGAGAAGAGTTTCAGAAAATTTTTCTCGTAGCAGCTGTGGTGGCTCCCACTCGTAGCCCAAAGGCCATTCTGCAAAATGTGAAACTTGTTGCCGACAGTCAAGAAACAATCTTGATGGCTACCGATACCGAAGTGGGCGTCAAACTGAAGGTGCCTGGAGTGATTGTCGAGCAACCAGGTTCGGCAGTGATACCAGTCGGTCGGTTAAGCATGATTTTGCGAGAATCGAACGACGAACAAATTAAGATCGAAGTAAGTGATTCGAAAATAACCGTCAAAGGTAAACAAAGTAAATTTCAATTGTTGGGACAAAACCCAGAAGAGTTCCCGGATGTAGACGATTTCAGCGGTGAAGACCACTACGAAGTGTCGGCAATGGTACTGCGGGAGTTAATCAAAAGAACACTGTTCGCGACGGACAACGAAAGCAGTAGGTACGCGCTAGGTGGCGTGCTGCTGGAAATAGGCGAGAACGAAATAGTGGCAGTAGGTACCGATGGCCGCAGACTGGCCAAAATGGAAGGTAAGTGCAAACGGGTAGGGAAACCGATGGCCAATCAAGGCACAACGATAGTGCCAGCCCGCAGCATGCAGTTGATTGAACGCATTTTGCCAGAAGACGAAACGGTAGTCAGTCTGATTCCTCGAGCCAACGATTTGTTGCTGAAGGACAACAAGGGCGTGTTGTACACACGATTGGTGGAAGGTCGATTTCCGAAATGGCGAGACGTTATTCCGAAACGAACCGACAGCACCAAAATTGATTTGGCAGTCGGACCGATGTATTCATCGTTGAGACAAGCTGCTATTGTCGCAAGCGAGGAAAGTCGCGGTATCGATTTTACATTCAAAGACGGCACACTTGTGCTCTCGAACGAAACGGCAGAAGTTGGGCAATCGCGAATCGAAATGCCAGTCGTGTTCGATGGAGAACCCTTCACGATTACACTCGACAATCGATACGTGGCAGACTTCTTGAAAGTGTTGTCACCAGAAAAAATATTCACGCTCGATGTTCAAGGAGCTGAACAGGCCGCTTATTGTTCGACCGAAGACAATTACGGATACGTGATCATGCCAGTCCAAAAGGATCGCCGTTAACAGTAACGATTAGTGTGTAGCTTCGGGGGGAAAGTTATGTCTAAAAACGATGAAGAAATCGAATTTGACAAGGCGGCCAAGTTACTTGCGACTAGACAATGGCACGCCAGACGGCCTAAATCAGCAGGAACACTGGCAGGCAAAGTTATTACCCGACACGGAGTGGCAGCCGTTCAGTCAACCAACGAAATGGAAACAGCTTGGCATACCATTGCCGCACAATGGAAACCCGTAACCAATGTAGGGCCGCTCAGACGAGGAAAGCTTGAAATCATAGTAGCCAATAGCATGGTCAATCAACAATTAACTTTCGAAAAAAAGAAACTAATAGACGCCATGAATAAGCAATTGAAAACCCAAACCATTCAAGAACTAACGTTTCGGGTAGGACAAGTCACCTAAAGCGAAACCGAAGCAAAGAATCACTTAAAACTACCCACAGCCCCATCGACCAAACAGAAACTAAATCGCAAACCATGTCAGACAATAAGAAAAAAACAGCAAACGCGGAATACACATCAGAAGACCTTTTGCACTTGTCCGATCTGGAACACGTACGAGAACGCCCCAGTATGTACATTGGGGACACGACTTCACGGGGGTTGCACCATTTGGTTTACGAAGTGGTCGATAACTCTATCGATGAGGCGATGGCGAACTTCGCTACAGCAATCCACGTGTCCATCAATAACGATGGTTCCGTAACGGTACAAGACGACGGGCGGGGCATTCCAGTCGATGTTCATAAACAACTAAGCGATGAGATGGATCGAGAGGTCACCACGCTGGAAGGCGTTATGACGGTGCTTAAGTTCGGAGGCAAGTTTGAGAAGGGAGCCTATCAAACGTCAGGCGGTTTGCACGGAGTGGGCGTTACAGTCGTGAATTTTCTTTCCGAGTGGTGCAATGTCGAAGTCTGTCGCGATGGCCACGTGTACCAACAAGAATACGAACGAGGTATTCCTACCGGGGCGGTAACGCGAGTAGGCAAAACCGATAAACGGGGTACCAAAACGACGTTCAAGCCAGACTCCCAGATTTTTCAAACGACGAAGTACGAATTCAGCATTTTAAATAAACGCCTGCAGGAATTAGCGTTTTTGAATAGCGGCGTGCGAATTATTTTTCGCGATGAGCGATCCAACGAAGGCTCGGAATTTTATTACGAACGTGGCATAATAGAATTCGTAGAACACATCAATCGCAGTGCGGATGCCGTTCACCCCGAAGTGGTTCATTGCGTAGGCGAACACGAAGGAACAACTTTTGAAATAGCGTTGCAGTATACGAATGAGTTGACAGAGTCAGTTTTTTCTTAGGTGAATAACATCAACACACACGAGGGCGGCACGCACGTATCCGGCTTTCGCACCGCGTTGACCCGAACCCTCAATAACTACGGCAAGAAAAACAATCTGTTTCCAAAAGACTTAAACCTCACCGGTGAAGACTTTCGCGAAGGACTTTCCGCCGTCATTTCGATGCGGATTCCCGAGCCTCAATTCGAAGGCCAAACCAAGACGAAACTTGGCAATAACGAAGTCGAAGGTATTGTTAATTCCGTTTTCGGAGAGTTTCTTAAAACGTACTTCGAAGAAAATCCCAGCACTGCCAAGATCATTTTTCGCAAGGGTATTCAAGCAGCCGAGGCACGTGAGGCAGCTCGCAAGGCACGCGAACAGGTGCGACGAAAATCCGTATTGGGTGGCGGTGGGTTGCCAGGGAAACTCCGCGATTGCTTGAGTAGCAACATGGAAATTTGTGAGCTGTACCTGGTGGAAGGTGACTCGGCGGGTGGGAGTGCTGAGGGTGGACGTCTCAAACAGTTTCAAGCGATCCTGCCACTGCGTGGTAAAATCATTAATGCCTACAAGGCCCGCGAAGACAAAGTCCTTGCGAATGAAGAAGTCCAAAGCATCATCAGCGCTATTCGCATCGGCGTGGGAGGTGATCAAGACATTTCGCGTCGCCGCTACAATAAAATCATCATCATGACCGACGCTGACGTTGACGGTTCGCACATTCGAACTCTCTTGTTGTGCTTTTTCTATCGACAAATGTACAGTCTGATCGAAGGTGGTCACGTCTATGTAGCACAGCCACCACTATTTCGCGTCAAGACAAAACGGGAAACCTATTATGTTCAAACCGAAGAAGAAATGAAGTCACAATTGCTTTCTCGGGGTTTGGCTGATTCGCAATTGAAAACGGAAGAAGGACTTGTCATCGAAGGCGACGCCATGAGCAGGCTTTGTAACACGCTTGCAAGTATGGAGGACGCGATCGTTGCTCTCGAAAGACGAGGTGTTAACCTGAAGACACATGCCGAAAGAATCGATCCGGAATCAGGTCGTTTGCCGATCTATCACGTCTTCCTTGGTAGCAACGAACACTGGTTTTCGACAAGGAAAGAACTAGACGAGTTCATTAAGAAACACGAAGAAGCTACGGGTGCCGAACTTGATCTGGATGAAGACTCCGCCCACGATTCGGAGAAAACGGAATTAGCTGCCCAAACGCGATTGCAAATCGCAGAGTTCAATGAAGTTCGCACTATTAATTCCGGGCTGAAAGAAATCGAAGCCCTGGGGTTTGGAATCGATTCGCTTTGGCCCGAGGAAAAAACAGGCGTTGAAATTAGTCGCTACAACATCATCCGAGGCGAGTCGGAAAGTGGTATCGACGACCTTCGCGGGTTGCTGGCAGCCATTCGCGCGGCAGGCGAAAAAGGAATGTCAGTTACTCGCTTTAAGGGCTTGGGCGAAATGAACGCGGAAGAACTCCGCGAAACAACGCTTGATCCAGCAAATCGAACCTTGATTAAGGTCAACATGACGAACGCCGCCGAAGCTGATGAGATGTTTCGGATTCTCATGGGCGACAAAGTCGAACCCCGACGCGAGTTTATCGAAAAACACGCCTTGGAGGTTAAGAATCTCGACGTTTAGAATGATGCACAATCAGTGGCGTGAGCTCTCAGCTTATCGGTCCAATGCATGGTGCCTGAAATTAAAAAACATGGAGCGGGCCTGTGCCCGCAAAGACGAATGAAATCTTCGCATCGTTTTCAAGTGTTGGTGGTACTGATCGTAGCTATTCTGGCATTTTCAGGAATAGTCAAAGCCCAGGATTCGATCGAATCCAAGTCCTTCAGTGGGCTGGTCGTAGGGCAGAAAAAATACAGCGTAGAGATTGGGACAGCGTACGAATTCTTGACGATTCAAGTTCCCGCGACAACGCCCGTGTCGCAACAGCTCGAACGCCCGACCTGGGACTGGCAGTCCCAAACCATCCACCAACAACCGATTGGTGGCGAACCGGTAGATGTAGCGATTCCAACTCCAGTCTACATCGATGGCCATTTCGTGCACCGGGCCGAATTCGATCGCCTTTGGAAAAAGGACGCGCGGCAAGTTGTTCGTTACCAACTTACAAAAACACCAATGATTACTTCGTCCCCGCAATCCTACAACGAACGACTCCAAGGCCGAATCAAACAGATCAACGAAATGGGAGTTGCCGAAGTCGAAACGACAAATGAAATCATCTCGGTAACTCTGGGAGATAGAGATGCAACGTTGTCAGGGTTCTCCATCGCCGACCTTCAACCAAACGAAACGCTCGTCGAAGTCGAAGCAAATTACG
>JAHEAM010000451.1 GCA_024642765.1 Planctomycetaceae bacterium | reverse complement strand
TGGAGTTTCTGTTTCTTTATTTGCCTCCGAATCCAGTGCTTTAGGGCTTTCTGTCGCTGATGCTTCCGGTGATTCCGTCGCTGGCATTTCCGTCATCGGTGGGTCAGACGATTCAAGCGTCGGTGCTGGGTCGCTATTTTCATCGGTGTTGGGAGATTCAATCGTTGGAGTCTCGCCATTGGCGTCGTCAATTGTAGGGGCTAAATCGGTTTCGTCCGATTTCTCAGGAGTTTCTTTTTTTTCTTCTGGGATCAATTCCATCACCGACATATCTTTCGCGGCGACTAGGCGATCGTATTCTTCCTGGACCTCTTTATCCGTAAGCTTATTCATTTCGTTTTGCAAAAAGGCATTTGAGTCCGCCACGAAATATTGCAGCCTTGCTTTTCGAGAAACTTTGAATCCAGGCTTTTCATGCGTCGGATCGGCGTAGTCATATTTCCCTTTTTCAAAAATCTCGCTGATTTCGGCATTCTTTGGATCGTTCGTTACTTTCGCCAGATAGTCAGCGACTTTCAGCGGTAAAACTTCGGCAGAAACCATACTAGTTGTTTGCGAAAAGAGCTGACGGGCTTCCGTTGGATTCGCCAGCATTTGGGGATTTCCGTTACCATCCTGATTAACCTTAAATCGCAATCCACTATTGATCAGAATTTGCATTTGGATGGCAGTCAATTCGCGTTTCAATTGATCTCGAATTTGGCGAATATCCATTCTGCGATCTGTCGCAGACCGAGCCAACTCGCTAAGCTCTGCATTGGAGACCACTTTATTTCCAGCCACTTGCAGCAAGTAATCATCAACCAAATCATCACTGACAACGAGGCCTTCTTCAGCCGCCTTGATCGTCAGTAACTTCTGACCCAATACGGCATCATCCGACTGGGCCATACCGCTTTCGTTTGGATCAGGGATAGTCATCAAAGGCATCGCCGATGAAAGTACTTGTTGACCACTTTTCTCAGATGCGTGATTGTTGAGAGCCTGTAAAAATCTTAGTAGTGAAAAATGTCGAAATCGCGCATAGTCGATGTCCTGGCGTGTCATCTGTCCGCCTTTGAACTTGACTATTACCTCATTGACACTGCTTTGTTCATTTTTGCGAAAAATCGCTGATGGGTCGGGCATTACCATCCCAACCAAAAAAACAACCATTAGAGACACGCCGAAAACCACCATCAAAGTGCTTTGGTACCGGCGAAAAAAGCTCATGGGACTAGCCATCGTATACTCTCAACTTTTGCGACTTGGTTTAATTTTTTTGAGTTTCATCCAGCCAACGACTTGACAGGATGCATCCAAAGGCGTTATTCAATTTCAGCGGCATTCGGACGAACACAGTCCGCGAACCGCGAAAATCGATCAAAGATATGTGTTGCGCGATTGCGACAATTCGGCCAATAAAAGCCCGATTTGAAGGACTTAAATGTATCGGCAGCCAGCATTTTACACAATGCCAACCACATCAGGGCAAACCCTGTTGGGTCCAGCACCGCGTCCTGTAGCTCTACACAAGTTGCGAAGTTCATTTTTAAACGAAAAGGCCGACCCAAACTGTGAAACCGGGCGAACGACGGTAACTTTTGGACAGAAACTTGAACCGAAATCAAATCAAATACGCTTCAACTTGGAATTCTGAGCTGGCCGCGAAACATGCCCATTGTAGCGGTCAACCAGAACAGAAACTAATATGGTCACACCTATCCAGACGGATTCGCAGTTGAAACTGGTGCCTTGATAGGCCAATTCCCATTTCGAAACATTTTTACGAGTTGCAAAACCGAGGCTGAAAAAAGAATTCCCGATGGCAAAAAAAAATACCGATAGCTCTGGACCGGCCTTAGTTATCGTCGAGTCGCCCGCGAAAGCCCGAACGATAGGCAAGTTCCTAGGCAAAGATTATGTAGTAGAGGCCAGTATCGGACACGTTCGCGATCTGCCATCGGGCAAAAAAGAAATGCCCGAGGACCTCAAAAATGAAACCTGGGCTAGGTTAGGCGTCAATGTCGACAACAAGTTCGACCCAGTTTACATCGTTCCCGAAGGAAAGAAAAAACAGGTCGCGAAACTCAAGAAACTCCTCAAGGACTGTAATCGATTATATCTGGCGACTGACGAAGACCGTGAGGGAGAGGCAATCAGTTGGCACCTTTCCGAAATTTTGGCTCCTAAGGTTCCGGTACATCGACTTGTTTTTCACGAAATCACCAAGTCGGCGATCTCACAAGCTCTTGAATCACCGAGATCGATTGACGATGGACTGGTACGAGCTCAAGAAACACGCCGGATCCTAGACCGCCTTTACGGCTACGAGATGTCGGAGTTTCTCTGGAAAAAAAGCCTGGGCCGAAGTGCCGGACGTGTGCAAAGCGTTGCGGTTCGGTTGATCGTCGAACGCGAGCGCGAAAGAATCGCTTTTGTTACCGCCAGCTACTGGGACTTGATCGGCAATTTCAAAACGGCCGCGAATGAACAGCTCACTGCGGAGCTCGTCTCTGTTGACGGTAAAAAAATCCCTTCCGGCAAGGACTTTGATTCGACAAACGGCAAAATCAAAGGCGAGCAATTTGTCGTCTTGGACGAAACCGCCGCAACAGCACTTAGTGAACGGCTCGGGACAGCATCTTTCAGGGTCACCAACGTAGAGGTCAAACCCTACACGCGTTCACCAGCCGCTCCTTTCACAACATCCACGTTGCAACAGGAGGCGAACCGAAAGCTCGGTTTCACCGCTCGTCGTTGTATGAATGCCGCTCAGAGTCTGTACGAAAACGGTTACATTACTTACATGCGGACCGATTCTACGACTCTTTCGTCTGAGGCGATCAATGCGGCGCGCACGCTAGTTAATGCCGAGTACGGCAGCGAATACCTGCCAAACGAACCACGCGTCTACCAATCGAAAGTCAAAAATGCACAAGAGGCTCACGAAGCGATTCGGCCTGCGGGGCAACCGTTCCCGATGATCGCTGACCTGCGTTCGAAGTTGCGGGACGATGAATACCGCTTGTTCGAACTTATTTGGAAACGAACGGTTGCCAGCCAAATGGTGAATTCCCGTGGCAACATGATTTCCGTGACGATCGAAGGCGGCGGTGCGGTTTTTCAATGTTCTGGCAAAACAATAGATTTCCCTGGTTTCTTGCGTGCATATGTCGAAGGATCGGATGATCCCTCGAGCGAATTGGCTGATCAAGAAAAGATCTTGCCCGACGTCAAAATTCAACAGACGCTCGACTGTTTAGGGCTGGAAGAAAAACTTCACTCGACGCAATCACCAGCTCGCTTTAGCGAGGCCGCTTTGACTCGAGAGCTTGAAAAACGCGGTATTGGTCGACCTAGTACATACGCGTCGATTATCGAGACCGTTCAAGCGCGCGATTACGTTGTAAAACGCGGAACGAGCCTCGTGCCGACTTGGGCTGCGTTCGCGGTTGTGCGAATGCTGGAAGAGCATTTTCCAAGTCTTGTAGATTACGAATTCACTGCCCAGATGGAAGATCGCATGGACGCCATCAGCCGCCGTGAAGAAGACAGCAGCGACTACCTCAAAATGTTTTATTTCGGGAATGGTCGCCCAGGACTTAAGCCACAACTCGAAGACAAAATCAAAGAAGTTGACGCGCGTTCTATCTGCACTTTTCCGCTCGGAAAACCAGATGGTGACGAG
>JAHEAM010000450.1 GCA_024642765.1 Planctomycetaceae bacterium | reverse complement strand
TAAACTCAGCCGCATCATGGCAGTTGGGGCACCAAGTACCGAACAGTTGCAACACGATAGCTCTGCCAGCGTACTGAGGTTCACCGAGCGAGTGCATCTTGCCATCGAGCCCCATGAAACGCAGGTCGCGCAACCGCACCTCTTCATTCCACTGCGAAAGGCCGAGCGGATCAGCGAGCTGTGCTTGGTCGTTTCGTTCGGCGATCCACGTGTCATGCCAAGCAGTACCAGACCAAAAATCGCCTCGCAACGTTTCGCCGTCACGCTTCGCTTGAAACAAGAACGCGTGGGCACCATCGAAACAACTAAGCTTTAGTTCCTCGTCCTGCCAATTGCCGGCCAGATATCGATAGTCGCCAGTGGTCGTCAGAAACGTGCCTGCCCAATCACAGTTTTCTGTTCGCTTGAAAACGCCGACCGCTGAGTCTGTTTCCGATGCAAACACAACCTGCCAATGACCTTCAGCGAAAAGGTTCTTGGTCCGCGGAATTCCGTACAGCGTCTCGATCTTATCGATATGCGTTGCCCGGAATTTCATTTCAACGGGCTCGTCTTTGTTCGCAGTCTGCTTGCGCCATCTTCCGGCAAAATCTTGGACTTCACCAAAGCCGGTCCAAGTTGCTTCGATTACGGAATCATAGTGGTCGAACTCCAACCGAATCGATTGAGCGACTCGATCCACGGTGACATGCGATACAACGATGGATTCAGAGCCGTTGACGATTTCGACTGTTTCGTGTTGGTTCTTGGAAATCAAACGCATACCAAAAACTAGGTCGCCGCCAGGCGACGTGAGTACGCAACGGAAAAGATCGATCCGGGCGGCCTGTGTTTGCGGCTTTAGACTTTCACCGCAGCCAAAAACAAGACAAACTGTCACAAAGAACAAAATCGAAAACTTATTTTGTTTCATCATGCTTATTGGGCTCAAAAAGGCGGGGTGAATTTGCACTACAATTTAAGTTCAATCTAACTCATTCAGGTACCCAACACGATGTTACTTTTCCGATTTCAAATTCTCTTTTGCATGGCAATGGCTGCTGCCGGTGTTGCTCAAGAACCCGAACCTGTGGGCTCCACCAGTGTCGCGGGATTACCTGCCGTAAAATCAATGGAAACCAACGATTGGTTGGTCGACCGATCATCGCGAACCGCTGGCGTGTTTCGGGACGGGTTGGCAGAGTCGTTGGTTTTGGACAACGGTTATGTGAGAAGGACGTTTTTGTTAGCTCCGAATCTGGCTTGTATTGGATTGGAACACGGCGAGAATCACGAGTCTCTTTTGCGGGGCATTCGTCCCGAGTGTATCATCACGTTAAATGGGAAAGCCTATCCCGTCGGTGGTTTGACTGGTCAACGCGTTGAGAATTTCTTGCAGGCAAATGAATTTTCCAAACTGAAGCCATTGCCAGACTCGTTTGTCTTCAAGGGATTTTCGGAAAATGCCATCGAGCCTCGATTCGAATGGAAGCGTCGCCCCGATTGGATTTCGCGAGAGGTTGCATGGCCACCTCCTGGCCGCCAAGTCACGTTTCATTTTGAACCGCCGACGCAAGTCGGCGCGTCTGTCCTGCCCGAACTTGTGCTCGATGTTCACTACGAAATCTATGACGGTTTGCCCTTGATCTGCAAATGGTTTACGATTCACAACGCGTCGTCCAGTGTCGTTCGCCTCAACACTTTTGTCAGTGAACAACTTGCTTGTGTCGAAGCCAGCAGCCAAGTCGAAGACCTTGCGGAACCACGACTCCCCAATATTCATGTCGAAACCGATTTTACGACTTGCTCCATGCAAGGTTCTGGTGCCCAGCGAGATTCTGTTTATTGGACGGCTGATCCGAAATACGAAACCCAGGTCAACTACAAACGCGAATCTTTGTGTTTATTGGAATGTCGCCCACTTGTGGGGCCCGAAATAGACATCGCGGCAGGGGAAACGTTTTCAACTTTTCGGACGTGGCTAATGCCCTACGACAGCCGCGATGAGGTGCGCCAATGTTTGTCGCTCTGCCGAATGTATTCGACAATCGCGCCGTGGACGTTAGAAAACCCACTTATGCATCACGTGCGCAGTGCCGATCCAGTCGCAGTGCGCTTGGCCATTGATCAATGCGCCGAAGTCGGTTTTGAATTGGTGATCATGACGTTTGGCAGCGGTTTTGATATTGAAAATGAATCGCCAGACTATCTTGATTCCATTCGAGAGCTCGCCGACTACGCACATAGCAAAGGGATCGCTCTGGGTGGATATTCGTTACTGGCAAGTCGCAGCGTCAGCCCGGAAGACGACGTTGTGAATCCAGCAACAGGGAAGCCCGGTGGGTTCGCGAGGTTTGGCAACAGCCCTTGTTTAGAAAGTCGCTGGGGTCAGGACTACTTTCGCAAGCTCTATCAATTTTTCGAACGTACCGGCTGCGATGTGCTGGAACACGATGGTTCCTATCCGGGTGACGCCTGTGCCTCGAACAAACACCCAGGACATGAGGCATTTGAGGATTCTCGCTGGCGGCAATGGGAGACGGTCACGACCTTTTATCAGTGGTGCCGTGGGCGCGGAGTGTTTTTAAATGTACCGGATTGGTATTTCTTGCACGGCTCGAGCAAAACGGGCATGGGTTATCGCGAAACCAATTGGTCATTACCTCGGGCACAACAAGAGCTTATCGAGCGCCAAAACATTCACGACGGGACTCGATTCAAGTTACCAACGATGGGTTGGATGTTCGTGCCCCTAACTGAATATCACGGGGGCGGTGCGGAAGCGACGATTGAGCCATTGAGTGAACATTTGGAGCACTACGAGCGGCGATTACAAAATTTGTTTGGGGCGGGAGTTCAAGCATGTTTTCGCGGACCAAGAATTTTCGACACCGATGCAACTCGCGAAATTGTCCACCGCTGGGTTACGTTTTACAAGGATCATCGTCCCATTTTAGACAGCCCTTTGATTTCACTTCGTCGCGCCGATGGTCGCGACTGGGACGGATGGTTACACGTAAATCCGCGACTGAACTGTTCCGCGCTGATGTGTGTTTATAATCCGCTTGATGAGCCAATTGAACGTTTGATCCGTGTGCCGCTTTACTACGCGGGCCTGCGCGGATCCGTTTCTGTCTCCGTTGAAGGCGGGCTCCAAAAACGGTTGCAACTAGACGAGAAATTCGTCGCGACGATCAATGTCACCATTCCGCCAAACGGAATGACTTGGCTTGAATTTCGCAACGCCAACTGAATGTAAACTACCGGTTGGAATACCCAAATTCATCTATTGTCCCGTTTTGATAACGAGCTGCAATTCTCCGATGTTATCGTCCATCCTGGCGGGACATTCGTTGATGCGAAATGCAAGGCGTCCCTTTGTATCGATCTTGAACGCTTCACTTTTGCCGATGGCGACAGGTGCGGCAAGCGTTCCGTCATCGCCAACAACGGTAGCCATCAACATGCCCAGCGGATGCCGATTGTAATAAGACGCTGTGATTCCTTGGGCTTCCGAGGGAACTGGTCCTCGATCGTCGATGATTTGAAATCGGCCAGTAGCCGAGACGGAGACTGACTCGCCGGCCTGGACGACGATATTTGAAACCTGCCAACTCTTCGCCGAATTGAGGTCCATTTGGTATAAACCGTCTATCTCTTTCGGTACGACATCACTCAGGGCCGCTAGGTCAGATGTCG
>JAHEAM010000449.1 GCA_024642765.1 Planctomycetaceae bacterium | reverse complement strand
CATTTCGTTGCAGGTCAGCGTTCCAGTTTTGTCGGAGCAGATCACAGTAACCGAACCAAGCGTTTCGACGCTGGGAAGTTTTCGCACTAGAGCATTGCGTTTGACCATTCGCTGCAACCCCAGCGCAAGGGCGATAGTTACAACTGCAGGCAAGCCCTCCGGGACAGCCGCGACAGCCAGACTGACTGCCACCAACAGAGTTTCAAGCAGCTTTCCTCCACGCAAAACCTGAATGGTAAAAATCACTCCGACCAATACCAGACAAACGACAACTAGAATTCGGCCGAGCTCGGCCAAGCGTCGTTGCAACGGTGTCGCCTCCGATTCGGTCGTCGTTAGCATCCTGGCGATGCTGCCAAGTTCCGTTCGCATCGCGGTCGCCGTGACGACGGCGGTCGCTTTTCCAGTGGCCAAAACCGTTCCCATGAAAACCAAATTTTTACGATCACCTAACCCCGTCGATTCTGGTAGTACGCAGGCTGCGTCTTTGCTAACTGGGACTGACTCGCCGGTCAGCGACGCCTCTTGAATCGAAACGCTGAATGCCTCAATCAACCGTGCATCGGCCGGCACGTTATCGCCCGCTTCCAAGTGAATGATGTCACCCGGAACAAGTTCTTTGGCTGCAACCAACTGAGTTGTTCCGTTGCGTCGCACTCTCGCCATCGGTGACGACATCGCGCGTAAAGCCGCCAACGCGCGACTGGCTTTTTCTTCTTGGAGGAATCCCAGAACCCCGTTGACAATCACGATTGCCAAAATCGCGATCGTATCTACCCATTCGCCCATCGCGCCCGCAATTATGGCCGCGACAATCAGAATCCAAATCACCAAATCTGAAAACTGAGCGAGAAAATGTTTCCAGGCAGGAACTGGCTTCGCTTCAGCCAGTTGATTCCAACCGCACTGGTCGCGAAGTCCTGCGACTTGAATATCGCCCAGTCCTTTTTCGACGTTAGATCCAAGCCACGCCGCGACTTCCATGGCTGAAATCGCATGGGCGCTGGGCTTTGCGTCTTTTTGTACGTCATGAATCAAATGAATTTCTTATTGCATGAAACAGGCGATGCAAAATCTAAATCGGATCCATTCGAGAGTTGTTTTGCAGAATCTTGAACGACCGGCAAAGGAAAATCTCTATCTCCAATTGTGCGAAGTATTTTACCAACTGAGCCAAAGCAACGTGCGTGCCAATAGTAGATCTGGATCATTCGCACATTCGTTGTCGCATTTTTCCGTTAAGATGTATTCTCAACGGGCAGATTCGCACACCTGCCGATTCTATTAGGAATGAAAAATTTTCAATCAAATCTACTTTGGGCCCCGGCAAATACTCACAAATTGAGTTGTTCAGTTTGAAACGAGCCTAATAATTTGATAGTTGTCCGCTGGAAGGTATCTAGGCAACCCGAATTCGTCGAATGTTGAACCTGCCTCGACAACCAGAGATTTGCATTGTCATTTCAGATGGCGAGCGCACTGAAAATGAAATCTATGGCCCGCAAGTTAGATTCGTTAACTTGCTGTTTTTGGACGAGGTTTAATTTTGCCGTTGTTGCCTTATTAATCTCTTGAACAACGGCACGAAATTTGCGGCATTGTATTTCCATACGTTGGAATAGTCCCATTTTGGAGGAGACAGAATTGCACCCAAACAATATTATTTTAGGGGATTTGATGACGGCTGTTGTGTTTTTCGTTGCCGCGAATCACGCTCAGTCGGGTGCCGCTCAAGTTTATTTCGACTACGGCTATTGCCCGCCCGGTTCTGTGGCAACGTATAACCCAGTGTACCAAACGTATTCCTGTTACTATCCGTCTGCGTACCGACATTCAAATCCTAGTAAGTCATTGGGATTCTATTGGGGGTCGTATCCAGCGTTTTACTATCCAAATTACGGCTTTCGAAATCCGTCGTTTCGCTACAACAATTCGTATCGAAACAACTACAACTACAATCGCCGGCGAAATTACTCGCGACGCAATCGTTAGATCGGCAAGACTAATACCATTGGCAACGAATCTTGGATTCCAGATGTTGAGCCTTGTTAGTCAAATGGGTGGATGATTCACACACAAATACCTTTCCTGCACGCCATCAAAAATAATGTATCGAAAAATTGACGACAATCAAGAAACGCTCACGCCGATGATACCTCGGCTTGACCCCTCTCTCCCACCGGAAATGGCAAAGCTTGCCGAAGATATCGGAGTCGTAAAAGCGAATCTTCCTTTCAGCAAATCGTTTTTGCTCGCCGTCCTTGCTGGTGCTTTTGTTTCGCTCGGTGCCGTTTTTTCGACGACGGTCACGTCGGGAGCGACTGGTCAACTGCCCTTCGGCGTAACCAAGTTGATTGGTGGGCTTGCTTTTAGCTTGGGGCTAATTCTAGTCGTTGTTGCTGGCGCAGAATTATTTACTGGAAACAACCTATCTGTAATGGCGTTTGCTAGTGGAAAGGTGAAATTGTGGACTTTGCTAAAAAGTTGGGCGATTGTATACCTCGGCAACTTCTTAGGCTCAATCGCGACGGCTGCGATTGTGTTGCTCTCTGGGCAATATCAACAAGGCCAAGGGTTGGTCGGGCAAAACGCGCTTCAGATTGCAAATGCGAAGTGCGAGCTGGATTGGATTCAAGCCTTTTCTCTCGGTGTGCTTTGTAATGCGTTGGTCTGTTTGGCAGTTTGGCTGTGTTACAGTGCGCGAAGCACTACTGACAAGATCCTGTCCATTATTTTTCCGATTACGGCGTTTGTTACGTCTGGTTTTGAGCATAGTGTCGCGAACATGTATTTTATTCCTTTCGGTTTGTTCATCAAATCAACTGCACCTGTTACTTTCTGGGAAAGCATCGGAAAAGCAAGCGATAATTACGCGTCGCTAACGTGGGGTAATTTTTTCATCGCAAACCTTTTGCCTGTCACGTTGGGAAACGTATTTGGTGGAGCGGTGATGGTAGGCCTTGTGTATTGGTGCATTCACCTTCGACATGACTTAAACAAAGAAATGAAGGGAATGTAAGCCTAAAGAAAAGTCCGTTTTAGTAACTAACGCAACCTGTTTCATTGGCTGCTCCAACCAAACAATTCGCGAAGAGACAGGATTTTTTCCCGAAAACATGCCGCTATCGTGTCTAGCCTAGATAGCAGAATGGTATCGTCGCCGCGGGTGGTTACGATATTCTTTAAGTCAAGACAAGCTCTATCGCAGTCAAACGATTTTGACCAAAAAAACATTATTGGTCCGACTCGCTCTTGCCGCTCGCGTTAGCCTGATGTGTTCAGGCGCGGTGTCGGATGGCGGCGATTTGATCAAAGCAGCGTTGATGTCGGCCGCCTTCAAATTCGTATTTGGCCAGAGGTTAACCGTTTCTGCGCATTCCTGTGCGTGCACTGTGTTGCCCGGAAACCGCAACACGTTTGCAGCATGTTGCCAACGGCTTAGTTCAGTCGTTGTAGATCGTAACAGACCGCACTTCAGAGTCCGAGAATATGTCAAAGCTATAAGGCATACGAAGCGCCATGCAGATGAGCGGCGTAATTAAGCGACGCCTAAGACATTTAGTGTTAGTTTTCATAATCGAGAAGCACCAACCAGCAAATCTATTTCAATCTCGACGCAACCTAGGCATTGAACTTTAGAGCTCCAAGAAATTGTATGATGGGATCAATCGTTTCTAAG
>JAHEAM010000448.1 GCA_024642765.1 Planctomycetaceae bacterium | reverse complement strand
TTGCGTTGGCCAGGCCGGATGTCGTGATCGTTGGATTGGGAGCGCCCAAGCAAGAGGTTTGGATTCAAAAACACCGTGACCAAATTCGAGCAAAAGTCGCTCTTTGCGTTGGCGCTACAATCGACTTTCTTGCTGGCGAGAAACGCCGTGCGCCTACTTGGATGCAAAGATCAGGAATGGAATGGTTGCATCGAATGCTCAGCGAACCCAAAAGATTGGTAAAACGGTACGCCAAAGACGCATGGGTATTTCCTCAACTGGTCATGCGACAACTTTTTTGGGCCAACTCGTTTCAACGCAATTCGCTCTAACCAGCTGATCGTTGGCGCAACAATATTGCGAACATCTGATCGACAGCCGCTTGCACCATAGGTGTTTCGATGGCCAGCATGGCTTTATTTTCGGCAGCACGGCGTTCGCGGCGTGAACCGTCCTGATACCATGCTTGCACGGCCAGATGCTGAGGGCCGTAAGCACCACTACACTCGGGTCGCGTGGGTCCATAAAGTCCAATACAAGGCGTTCCCATTGCCGTCGCCAAATGCAACGGACCGGTATCGCAACCCACAAAGAAATCTGCCTGAGCGACGATTGCAGCCAATTCGGTTAGCGAAGTCGGTGGACATTTCACGGCAGCACCCATACTGGCTTCGACAATTTCGCTAGCCATTTGTGATTCTTCATCACCGGACCACGTCACGACCGGAACAATTTGATATCGTTGAAATACATGCCGGGCAACTTCGGCAAATCGTTGATTGTTCCAGCGCTTTGAGGCCCAGCTTGCTCCAGGATTGACGACGCAAAAACATGGGAACATCAGCTCTTTCAGGAACGATTGAACTTGAATTCGAGACGCCTCGACGACTGGTAGGTTCAAGCATGCAGGTGCAACGACTTTCGGCAACTGCAACTTCTGCAGTAACTCAAGCGTGCGGTCGACCAAGTGCGTTGCTGTCGGTCGGACCAAGCGATTGTTAAGCCATTGCGACCCCTCGCGACCATGCTCACCTGAAAAGCCGATTCGGATTTTTGCGCCTGATATTCTGCCCAGTAGAGAGCTTTTGAATAGACCCTGTGGGTCGATCGCCGTATCAAAACTGTATCCGCGCAATTTCTTTTGCCAACGGCGCACATGGAAGGGATTTTGACACCACTTTTTGGGGACAACGATCACTTCGTCAATTGCCGGGTGGTGTTGCAGCAACTTCGCTCCTGCTGGTTCACTGGCCCAAGCGATAAACGCTTTCGGAAACTGTTGACGCAATTCCGCTGCCAATGGCAATGTCAATAAACAGTCGCCGATATGGCTCAGTCTCGTAATCAAAAACCGTGGCGAATTCGTGGTCAAGGTCTAGTTCCTTCCAGACGTCGAAGCAAAAAAAGTGGTCAACGTCGGTGAATCAAATCCACTTTCGACTACTACTGGCAGTAACTATTTTTGTTCTTCAACGAACGAAATCGACTTGATGTAGTCAAGATTGGGATAACGCTTCTTAATGTAAGTGTTTCCCTCGGCTTGAAAACGCCCTTGGACCTCGCTGGAATTTTCACCATATTCCATGTTGATTTTCCCGAGTACAGCGACATCCTCAATGACTTTTCCGAATGGCGTGAATCCCATTTCATCGAGTCGCGAATTATCTCCCAAGTTCACGAACAACTGAACCGTGCGACTGTTGGGACCTGATGTGGCAAACGTGATTGTGCCAGCCACGTTTGCATGCTCAGTATTGGGGTCGTCTTTGATTTTTGCCTCACTCCAAATTTTGTTGAGTTTGGCGTCACCGTGGATCCCGAACTGAAACATGAAACCATCGATCGCGCGAAAAATGGCAATTTCGTTGAAGTAACCTCGCTTAACCAAATTGTAAAAGCGATCGGCCCCGTTCGGAGCCCAATCTCGTGTAACTTCAATAACAAACGAACCCTGGGTCGTTTCCACTTTGACTTTATACGAATCAGGAGCGACTTCGTTTGCTTCTTCGGGCTTGAGCAACTGGGCATTTGCGTCCACGATCGTCGTTTCGTCTTGCGTCGTCGCCGATTTGAGCTGCACTTTCTCTTGGCTTATTTTTTCTTGCTGAAACGGGCGCTTCAAGAAGCCCGCGTTGGCAACACTACACCCTACAACGAAAGCAAGAGGAACCAGCAACCATCTTCGATTCATAAGCATAACTTCTCTCAAAAAAACAACTCGACGACCTGGGATTTCCCTTTTGCTCGGGAATCGAAACACGAATAACTCGTTCGAATTTTTTTGTGTTTTTGGAATCGTCGCGAAAGATAACTGAATTCCAAGCGAGTTTGCACTCACTTGTCCCAAAAAGTCCCTTTAGGCAGCAATTGAATTATTAATGTCTTTGCGGTCAAGCGCACTTTTGTTCGGACGCACCAAATCTCGAACAATTCCCATTTTTTCAAGCAATAAAAGCGTCAAAAATGTTATATCAATCTCCCACCAGCGGTGGCCATGTTGGGCTGTCCGTGGATCGGCGTGATGATTGTTGTGCCAACCTTCCCCATTGGTTAACAGTGCGAATAGCCAATTGTTTCGGCTATCCTCGCGTGTCTCGTAATTTCGATAGCCCCAAATATGCGCTGCCGAGTTGATTCCCCAAGTGACGTGCCAAGTAAAAATGGTTCGCATAATCACGCCCCACATCATCCAGACCGAACCCCATTGCAGCGCACCGGCCCAAGTTCCCGTGACAAAGTACCCGATGACTGCTCCCACCAACGTGATCGCAACCGCATGAGCGGCATAAACAAAAACCCAATTCAAACCGCGCTGCAACCAAAGATAGAATGGATCACGCGTCAAGTCTCGGGCATATTTGTCGTAAGCCGATAAATTCGAAAGCTCTCGATTCTCAACAAATAACCATCCGACGTGTGACCAAAATGCACTCACTTTCGGTGTGTGTGGATCGGGCTGGTGATCGGAATGTTGATGGTGGACACGATGCACTAGTACCCACCGCGTTGGTGAGTCTTGGAAACTGCAGACGCCCAGCAATGCGAGAAAATGCTCAAACGTTTTCGAACATTTGAATCCGCGATGCGTTAACAAACGATGGTAGCCCGCGCCAATTCCAATCGACGTGAAGATGTAGTTTCCCAATAACAGAAAAGCCACGCCCCACCACGAAAAAAAATACTCGAAGAACGCCAACGGAATCAATAAATGAAAAAAGACGACAGGCAATAGGTACTCCCATAGTACCCGACTGTGTTCATCAACCATCTTGGGTTTCGGAACTCGCGGCAATCGATCGTTGCGTGCGCTGGTTTCGATTTTCTCGGAGGCATATTCTTCGGAAAGCAAGTGAATGTCTTCGATCGCGTTGGATTCATCCTGCTTGGTTCTGGGCTTGTTCATCAGCTTGGTTTTCGTAGGTACTTTTTTTCGAAAAACATCGGCTCCCTATTTTACGAATTTATAGTATGTTTCAAAACCTCAATCTGCTGCTAATCGTTATTTTAGGGCAATTTTGCCGGAAGATTCTGCAATGAAACCCCATCTGACGATGTGCGAATTGGCTCAAAGGTGTTTGTCGCAAACACTCCCAACCTCCCGCGATCGTTTTGGGTGAACTATGATAAACGGCTCAAAGTGAAGCGTTTGGCCGGCCGCAAGTGCCCGTGTTCACAAAAAATTTGCCAAAAATGTTAGGACCC
>JAHEAM010000447.1 GCA_024642765.1 Planctomycetaceae bacterium | reverse complement strand
TCGAATCGAAGGCACCTGGACCACTTCCACTGATGCCGGAACCCATCAGCATCGTACATGCCAGTACGGCACCACCCTCGGTGAGCAGTTCGTCGTAGTCGATATCGGTCGTGGTTTCGATTCGCTCTAACATGGCGTCCAAAGTGATTTGATGCACAATGAAACGCTTGTAATAACCCCGCTCGTTGACAGTGTGCTCATCCCACTGGCCAAAATGGTGATTGGGGCGACGATTCACGGGGTGGTCGAAATCAAGAGCCCTGGGGTCAACGGCCAACTCATCGAGTTGGTTCAAATCAAAAAGCGCTTCGCGCAAGATCATTGGATTGCAGGCCTTGAGCGTTTCCATGGATCGTTCAATCAGCAAACGATAGCGACCGAAGGCTGCTCCAGCACCCGCGACGAATAGCGGGAGCGGGCGAATCCACTCATGAGCGTTGGGTTCCATCTTGTGCGTTTCTAGAGTTGCGAGCGGGCGATGGCCAACATAATCATTGAGTTGTTTCAGGACCAAAAGGTACGTGTCGGCAACTGGCCGATCCAAGGGACCGTTTCGCAAAATCAATTCAATCGCACGGGCAATGAAAAACGAATTGAAGAGAAAGTCATCCGACTGATGAAAGAGCACATTTGCATGAAACTTCAGATAACCTGGCAACAGTTCGTACTCGCACAGGTCCAAAACAGTTTGCGCCTGCCGCCCATCTTGCAATGGTCCAGATGTGTTGGTTTTGCCCTCAAGTGCCGCACGAAGCAAACGAAAGGCTCGCTGGTAAACCGGGTGAGATGGATCGTCGACCTCAAGGGTGGCGTACTCGAACAAGGCATCCATGTTCTGAAAAAACGCCGAGTCATGAGCACCCGAGCTCAAATTTATGAACCCCAGCAGTTTTTCGATAACGGGGTCGATCGCTGGTCGAAGGGAATTCAAGCCGTTTTAACCTCTTAGATACGAATCCTCGCGGCGACCCTTGCAAGCGTTACGGTCCGTCTTTCGGCGAATCGTCAACCTTTGGGGCATTAACAGTCCACCAGAAAACCGGAATTTTCGGTTAACTTGGCCAGTCACTTTCAAGGAATTCATTGATTTGACGTTTGTCTACTCGCCTATCCTAAAAATCAAGCCGATTTTGGTCTAGGTGGCGCGTATCCGGCCAAAAGTAGCGGTTTCCAGGTTTCGTTTGTCTTTTCGCCAACTAAACTAAACAATAAGAGGCTCAGTATTGTGGTTGCCCGACAATAATGAGCTTTGGGCGAGGGTTTGTGGGTTACTTCCAAACGCCTCGTTTTCTTTCTTTTGGTTCGTTTGAGAAAAATACCGTTCGAATAACGCCCCAACAACGCATTGGCCTCCAATTGACCATTTTTGAAATTGATTGGGGCGGTTTGATGGGTTGCGAGTGGTTGGTGAATAACAATTTGTCGGTACGCATTTTAGAACTATTTGTTTTGACAGGATTTGGAAATCGACAATGGAATTACGCCATTTATTATCGCCAAAGGGTCAGCTGATGAAAAACCCTCCCCTTCGACGTTTCCTGAGTTGCACGGCCTGGGTTGTTGCCTTGGCTGGTATGAACGTGAACGCATTTGCGGATAACGACGAGGTGTCGATGGTCTCGAACGTTCAGGCTCAACCTGCTGGACTGACTGTCCAATGGTTCACGCAACTTTCGACCTCAAATGGAAGTTTAGTTAACACGGAAATCGTTGTTGATGAAAACCAAGCGACGACATATTTCGAGCTGTCAGGCGGTGGACTGCGCGAGGTCATTTCCGACAAAGACATTAGTCCCTTTGGAAAACCATTTGGAATCGTAGGCGCCGAAGAATACGCGAAAGTTCGCCAAGAAGTTATGCAGGCGCAATTGAAATTTGACAACATCACGGAAGAAATCAAAATCGAACGCTATTCGGTTCCAAAAGTCACCATCTATGCGGCGACCGGCAACGGCGTCATTCACTGTATCGATGGCGAATCGGGACTCTTGCGCTGGAAGACCGAAATCGGTTCACGACGTTTTCAAACCGTTGGCCTGGGAGCCAGCAAAAAGTATGTAGCAGCTGTCAACGGCTCGCGAGTTTATTGCCTCGACGCGGAAAACGGAAAAGTCTTATTCGAATATCAATGCCATGACGCGGTGCTCGCACCGCCAGCGGTTTCGGAGGAAATGGTATTTGTGCCACTTGCGGGCGGGGCGCTTCAAGCCTTGCCAATCAAGACAAAAGCGTTTGGAACTTTGCCGATGAATTCGACAGGCACTGCTAACAATCGACCAATCGTTTCCGGAAACTTCGTCGCTTGGACCACCGATGTCGGAAACTTGTTCGTGGCTCCCAAGGACGCGGTGGGCTCAATGCGGTATAGAATCAAGGCGAATGGTGAATTTGCTTCTCCGCCGATCGCCAATACGGGTCGGGTTTTTGCCGTCACGCTGGGCGGATTCATCTACGCGATCGATGACAAATCAGGATCCATTTTGTGGAGTTTCTCGCTCGGTGAGCGGGTTACGAAAGCCCCCGTGGCAATCGGCAATTACTTGTTGGTTATCTCTGACGAAGACCATTTGTTTAAGTTTCACGCCAAGACGGGTGACGCTGCACCAGGGTGGGAAAAACCATTGAACGGCGTGACGGGGTATGCCGGAGCAAGTGACAGCCGCTTTTACCTGAAAGATAATATTGGCAACATAATTGTTGTCGACCGTGAGTCGGGCGCGAGATTAGGTAGCGTCGACTCGAAAACGCAGTTCACGCCAATCGTCAATGAAATGACCGACCGCATTTACCTTTGCACAAATTCTGGGTTGCTGGAATGTCTGCGCGAAATTGGTCGCCCACGGCCCATGTTTCATGGAGACTTTTTGGAAGAAGTGGTTGCTACACCTGACGATAAAGCTGAAGAGGCCGATAAACAATCTGACACCGAAATGGAAGCTGAAAATCCATTTGGCGGAGTAACTCAACCGGCGGAAACCAATCCGTTTGGTGGCAGCACTAAACCTGCCGACGACAACAATCCATTTGGTGGTTCAGGCGGCGGTGATAAGCCAAAGGCCGACGACTCCAATCCGTTCGGATCTAGTGGTGGCACCGACAACAACCCATTCGGTGGCGGCTAATGTTGTGCAAGTTGAACAGGCTAACAACCTGTCATTTTTGATGGCAGGCTGAGAGGCCTGTCCTAACTTTCAAATCTGGCCGTGACGACTTGATGATTCTTATAATAGATAACTACGATTCGTTCACGTTCAACCTTGTGCAGCGATTCGGTGAGATTGACCCGAGTTTGAACATCGAAGTTGTTCGCAATGACAAGATCACTTGTGAGCAAATCGAATCATTAGACCCGACGCATCTGGTGATTTCACCTGGACCCTGTACTCCGAATGAGGCGGGCATTTCCGTACCTTGCGTCAACCATTTTCATGGCCGCATTCCGCTGTTAGGTGTTTGCCTGGGGCATCAATCGATAGGCCAAGCGACCCACGGAAAAATCGTGCGAGCCAATCGACTCATGCATGGGAAAACCGATCAGATCTTTCACGATGGTACTGGGATTTTTGCCGACGTGCCGTCGCCCATGATTGCGACGCGATATCACAGTTTGGTGATTCAACCGGATACGCTTTCAGACGATTTTCGCACAACGGCCTGGGCCATCGACCCTGACGGGCACCGTGAGATC
>JAHEAM010000446.1 GCA_024642765.1 Planctomycetaceae bacterium | reverse complement strand
CGCCATCCAATACAGGCTGAGTCAGCCGAAACGCTTGTGCGACAAATGTTGCAACATCATTCCAGCGTTTAACGGTTTCTGCTGCCGCTAGTTGGAAACTACGGCGATGCAGAAAACCTGCTTTAGCAAACGATAGACATGGTTTGGCAAAAACGGTAGGAAAGCGAAACCGAAGGACTGCTACCCTGGGCAATTTCGATTGCCCGAAATCATGCTAGGAACCACCGACGACGAAAATCGGTGTGACAGCAAACCGGCGTCGGCCTCAACGACGAGTCGCTCGAGCACGTTGCGGCCGCGCAACAGCGTCTGCAATCAGAATGCGACAACTGACAGGTTGCACTCAATGGCTGTCTTGAGCAACTTCCTGAAAAGCGAAAACTGGTTGAACAACACGACGATCGGCCGTTGACACCGGAAGAACTCGCGCAAAATGATGACAAAAGCATCGACGCAATCTACAATTTTCGTTCGAAGGCAATTGGCGACTGAGCAACATATTTGCATTGCAGTATGAGTTGTCCGTGGCGATCGTCCAGACTTGAATCGGCTATGT
The DNA here is from genome assembly GCA_024642765.1 of Planctomycetaceae bacterium. GTDB lineage: Bacteria > Planctomycetota > Planctomycetia > Pirellulales > Pirellulaceae > BJ22. Next base: position 3,133 of record JAHEAM010000446.1, on the reverse strand, counting down.
GATTTGCACGAGTGGCGGTATCAACCGAGGGTTGCATTGACCTCTCTGACAATTGTTGCCGGACGACTCGCGCCAAAGTTTTGACTTAGGAGTTGGTCGTCGATTTCGGCAATTTCATGATCGCTTTTTCACGAATGCGATCGACTTCTGATTTTAGCAAATGTATCTCAGCTTCTTTTTCCAAAATCTGTTGCTCCAATTTGTCAATTCGATAGCTGGGGTCACGCCGCAACAACCTATCAATCATTCCCAGCGTCACGATCGCTCGCCAAGACCTCAACGCCAATCCACGCATCCGATAAATATTGGCGGTCCGTGAAATCTGTTGCACCTTTAGCAAGCGTCCCAATCTTGCAATCCGTAGGAACGCAAACAGCGGTAACACGATAATCGCGATATCGATCCAGTTTTGTTTGCAGTATCTGAGCTTCTTCTCAACCACCGTAAACATGACGACGAATTCGACAACGAACGCCATCCAAATGAATCCAGTTGCTGTTTGAAGGGCGAATTGCCAAATCACATGGGACTCAATCACTCTTGCCCATATTAACTCAATACCAACGACCGGCAAAACCAACAGTGCGATGACGATCATGGGACCACTGAACAAGCGTGAAAGGTGCTGTTCAAGCGCACGCGTTGATTTCTGCCAACCCAATCCTGGAATCCAAACGCATTCTCCATTCACATGATCGCGCGCGCTTAGTCGGAAAAAAGGAACGGCTAACATCCACCAGTGTTGCCGCAAATTCCGTCCGCCCGTATTTCGGTGTGCGATGAATTCCCCGACGATTGCCAGATAGAGAAGGCCCAAAGCAATCCACAGGAAACGCCGAAGCAACGGTGGATAGTGGCTAAGTCCCTCTAGCTCACCTGGTTCGGTATGCAGCAAGAAGCCGCCGATCAACAGAAACAACAAGGCCACCACAAACATGGGGACGGCCAATTTTCGATCGAGGTCCGTCAGTACAAGTTGCTGAGTTTTTTCATATTCCATTTCATTGGCCTATTCGTTGAAAGCCAAACAATATTGTCAACTCAGAGTTTACTGGATTCGAGGTCGCGTTTTTAGGGACCTTCCGTCCTGCCAACAACACAAAAAAAGGACTATGCAGACTGGGTGTTTTTTTGACGGTATCAGCCGAACTGCTTCGCTGTCTGGCTCGCGTTGGCCAAAGTTATTGCTTCCTGCGACACTAAGATCGATTCATGGCGCACACGAAAGCTGAACGGTTGTTCGATCACAATTTATTGCGCAAGCGGCAAGTCGGACTAAACGTTTGCTTTTTGTCATTCTCTTTTCACGGTCTGACAAACATCGTTTTACGGAAAGGGTCGCTTTCCGTTGAGCATCCAGCCGATCGGCGTGTACCGTACAAACACGACATAGGTCGCCAAGCAAAAAAGCCACGTAATGAAGGTCACCATTACCAATTTTCCAAAAACTGAAATGGTTATCGGAATCAACAGAGTCTGCAGAAAGAGGATGACTGGCAAGTGAATCAGATACACCCAATAGGATGAGTCTGCGCAGAACTTGAGCCACGCATTCGAGCGAATTAGAAACCGCTGGCCGACCAGCAACGCCGACAGCGTCCACAAAACTGACAAATAAGATGCCAATAAACACTCAAGCAAGTATGGAAATAGCAATCGAGATCTGGGTGCCTGTTGAACCAAATCGACGTCGAGCACTGGCAACAAGAAGTAATGGGGCACGTACAAGAGACTGCTTGTGCAGACTAGGGGCCAACACCAAGGTTGTAAACGATCCAGCAGTGCCTCACGAGCCAACAACTGCCAGCCGGCCCAATAGAACAACCCGTAATAGAAAAAAGCCCACCAGGCGGGAACAAAGGACTCGGGTGCTGCAATGGGAAGTCCGCCCCCTATCACTCCAGGGACCAATGCTAGTGGTGAAAGCACGAGCAGCCATTTTCGTTGAAACAACCAATCAAACTTCAAACTGACCCAGCGACTACAAAACGCCGCGATTAACGAGAACATCAACAGATAGTACAAAAACCACAAGTGCATCGTGGTGTAAGGTAAAGATTCCGCAGGTTCAGGATTCTCGCTGGCCGCGACAATCAATTGCATTAGCCCTTGTGGTTCTTTGATGTAGGAAATAGCAAACACAAACACAATCGTCATGGCCACCTTCAGCAACGGCCAGAACAAGACGAATGGCAATGCGATTCGAATTCCGCGATTCCAAAGGAAGTGCTTAAGCCCTTTGCGTTGGATCAGTAGCTTGGCAAAATAACCCGACAGCAGAAAAAACAGATCCATTCGAAACAGGTGAATCCACCAGATCGACGCATCAATTGCCACACTTCCCTGAGGATTGGTTGCGATCCAGATCGACCGCGACGGCTCGGCATAGGCCAGAGCACCATGCAGGTAAACCCCCAGCAGCATCGCCAGCGCCCGCAGGTTGTCCAGATAATGAATCCGCGCCGTGTCGCCAGACGCAGTCGCCATCAAACCAGATCCCTTCGACCAATCTGAATAATAAACGCAAGTCCCAGGGCAACCAGAATCACGATGGCTTCGATGGCCATGATCTGCAGGACAAATGGCGGCCACGAAAGGACTTCGCTCTTGTTGAGTTCTGAAATGACCGGATGCTCATGTAACATTTTGAGAAACAAGTTGAGTAGGACATTCCCCAACACGACGACGACAATCGTCAAACCGACCGATTCCGTCACGACCGCAGTGACCAACTGTAAACAAAATCCGGCCAGCATGAACAGGAATATCAGAACTAGAAATGGCAAGATTCCCGGTTTGGATTCCGGCACGACGAAAATAAGCACCGTCAAACTGGCCAGCATTCCCAACAAGGGAATCAAAAACGCCACTAGCACGACCGAAATCTTGGCGATCGAATAATCGAGTAAGCTGACCGGCAAACTCATCACGAACGCTCGAGTCATGTCGATCGATTCAGCCAGCAGCAACACTCCGATCAAATGAATCCCGGCGGCAATCGTCACCGTGACCATCAAGATGAAACCGATGAAACCAGCCGTCTCACCTGGCAGGCAAGTGACCACCGCGCTCAACAGCCCAACTACCAAATAGCCAAACAGTGGCCAACGGCTGAGGAACAGGTCTTTCAAAA
>JAHEAM010000445.1 GCA_024642765.1 Planctomycetaceae bacterium | reverse complement strand
ACGGTCGGAATCTTTTGGACTTTCTTGACCTCAAACGCTATTGCTTGATTCCAAATACGTCCGGTTGTTACGACGTCGAAACGGCAATTAGGTGCGCGCGAATGGGAAGAGAAATTCTCAGGAACCTAGAGTGCTCGGTATGCGATTTGGTGAAACTCGAGGTGTTGGGTGATAGTCGATCGTTGATGCCAGATCCAATTGCTACCTTTCAGGCTGCTGAGAAATTAGTTGATGAAGGGTTTAAGGTGATGTGTTACGTCAGCGATGATCCAATTCTCGCCCGTCGCCTTTTTCGTTTAGGCGTTGCTAGCGTCATGCCAGCTGGTAGTCCGATTGGTTCAGGCATGGGGCTGATTAACACTCGCCATCTACAAATGATTGTTGACGACTTGAAAGGCCAAGATGCAAACTTTCCAATCATTGTCGATGCGGGAATCGGAACCGCCAGTGACGCAGCGATCGGAATGGAGTTGGGAATGGACGGGATCTTGTTAAACACGGCAGTTGCGCGGGCTGGCAATCCCAAGATAATGGCGATGGCGATGAAACAAGCGGTTTGGGCAGGCAGAATGGCTTTTTTGGCCAAACGTAGCCCGAAAATGGCTGTTGCCTCGGCTAGTAGCCCAGAGTTTGGGGTGATTGGAAAGAAAAACAGCAAAATCGGGCCAAATTAGGCGTTCGAGAGCCGTAATGATGGACACCGGAAATGTTTCCCTATATTTCCCAGATAGCCGTGCTTTGTTTGTTGACTTTAGGGATTAGATAGGGTTTAATAGTGGGACTAAGACCACTGGTCTGTTCCTCCAGATTTTAACTTTTGCGTCACAGATAGGTGCAGATAATGAAAGATATTACTTCCATACTTCGTCTTGCAATTGCAATCTTTGCATTGCCCCTTGCTGCTACGGCTGCTGTTTCTGCCCATTACTCATACACAGACAACGCTGCACTTACAGCTTCAAGTCCATTGCTTGAGTCATTGAAGGCTGAGGCTGAGGCGCCGGTTCCCAAGGCAACCCTCGCGGGTACTTTCCGAAACCACACCATTGCAATTGATAGCGATGGGATTGTGCGAGGCAGAGTCGGAAGTGTATCCGATGACAAAGGCGTCGAAGGCTTGAGTGAAACAAAAGTCTTTTTTGTAAAGGATGGTGAAATCGTTCATCAGACTTACACGAGTGCTGACGGTACGTTTGAAGCAACGGGATTGGCTGCTGGAAATTACTCCTTTGTTGCTGCTGGAGCAAAGGGCTTCGCTGCGTTTGGTGTTAATTTGAGCGAAGGTGAATCTTCGGAAACTATCAACCTGATTGAAGTTGCCACGATTAATCCAAATTTTCAACAATTGGCTTCTCTTGTTGAAGGCAAGCTTCCAAAAGCTATTGTTGAGCATGTCGCCAATACTGAAAACAAACTCGATGGTCCAATCGCCGGTTCGAATCGAGTTCAAATTGTAGACGGTGGAATTAACGGAAGATTGATTAGCCTCGTTGGTGATGTTGGCAGCGACGCCAAAGTCCGATTGAGCAAAGGTTCGGAGTTAGTTGCTGAAACTACAGTAGATGCACAAGGTTTGTTTGCATTTGATAATGTACAGCCAGGCATTTACGAATTTGTTGCTGCTGGTTCTGAGGGTATCGCTGCGATCAGTTTCGAAGCTGTCAGCCAAGACGAAGTTGTGAGTGTTGTCGAAGAAACAACCGACATGGTTGTTGCGGGAACAGATGTTGTTCAAGACCCGGGCTATGCGGCCCCTGGCTTAGATGTTGCAACGACTGTTGGTAGCGACGGAATGATAGTTGGCGAACAGTTCGACATCGCTTGTGATACCTGTGGCGACCCAGGAATTGTTAGCACGGGCTATGCAGGAACTGAGATCGGTTGCGGCATGGCAGCTGGTGGTTGTTGCGGTGCGAGTGGTGGTTTCGGTGGCTGCGGCGGTTGCATGGGTGGTGGTGGATTCGGTGGCGGTCTCGCGAGTTTGGCTAAGTGGGCTGTTCTTGGATGGATTTTGACTGAACTTTTCGACAATATCGATTTTTCGAATAACGACAACTTGCCACCTGTCTCACCATCAGCCTAGTTGTTGATTTCGATTAAAAAAATACTCTTACCCGCCAGTTTTTGCTGGCGGGTTTTTTCGTTCAAATACGACTGTGCAGAAAGTTCGGCCGTATGAATGGAAGTCGCGCTAAAAAAAACGAAACGATATCAACGTGTTGTTTCAATCCTCAATAGGTCGAGTGGAACATAGTACTTGGCGTATCGATTCCCGTCTTTGTAGCGGACTCCGGTGGCGTCGTGTACAAGGACCGTTGCGCGGCGGTTGATGTGGTTTACGAACCCGTGTAGCAATTTGTTATTCATGTTAAATGAGACTTGACTGCCGATCTGGACATTGTGTGTCTTTTTGGCCATTTCCTGGGGTGTCAATAAATGGTGATTGGATTGTCGATGTCCAAACAAGCGATTGGCTATGTTGCGGAAACGCGCACGCGAACAGCTTGATTCGGACCAAATCAACATTTCGATCATGTGCAACATTTCGTGTTCCATGATTCGCGTAAGAGCCTGAAGTGGGCTTAGGCAAATCAAACCAGTCACCAAAACGGCCTCGCGTTGTTGAAAAGTCTCGGCGATGAGGCGTGGCGAGATTGCGATTTCAAACTGCTTTTGATTCCCAGCCCCTTTCAGAAAACGAGTCGTTGTTTTTCCACCACTTCGTGTCATCCTTTTTCCAAGTCGAAACGTGAGGTTATGTTTTTGACTTTCGCAGACTTCAGCGCAGAGGCCAGCGAAATAGGCTTCATCGATTGCCTCAAAAACGATGCGGACGTCACGAGTTTCGATTCGTTCAGCGAATCCATTTTGTTGGGCATTTAGAGACAACCGCAGAATTCGTTTTTCGGTTTCGAATCGGAGTAATTCTAAATCGGCATCCGAGAAAGCACGTCCATTAACTGCATGGACTAATCGCTCAATTGGTTTAACAGTTTGGGGCATTAGAGAATGTCAATCTTGAACAACTAACAAGTTTTTCACAGTCTGTTGATTATGGGGCTTTGTTGCCAAACGTACCAACGTCAATTTGGAACCGGCGCCAAAAATCACCAAAAATGGCTGTTTTTTGGAGCGTTTTTGAAATCGACTTTCATTAGCTATTGTGTTGGCTTATCGATTTTGAATCCAAGACTTTATCTCGAAAGTTTTTTTGTTACGATCCGTGGATTGCGGACGACGATATATAAAAAGCACAATATTTTGTGTTGACATCTTAATCAGTGTCGATATATTGGGCTCCCGCTGTCATTCGGTAGGTAGCCGCAGACTGACGGAAGTGCTTTTTTAGCGTTTTCTGGTCTTGCTTCGGTGCATTGGAAGATGCACAGAATTGTGTTCCGCCTGGCAGTTTCAAAATGAGACGATTCGCGAAGGCAGGAGGTCTGGGGTTTAAGGATAGAACACACAAGAATGCATGACGAGCATTGCCCAAACGGGCTGCCCAAATCGGCATGGAGGTCCGTTACACGGAGGGAATATTTTTTCTCATAACCTCTGACCAAACGTGTCCATGTCTTTTGCAATATTTCTTGACTTGTAGTTGAAGTCGCTTTGCGGCTGGATATCCCCGCTCTCCCGTTTTGCGCGAGACAGACATGATGTATCTGAAATTTTTAAGGAGGACGATGGAATGGGAAATGAA
>JAHEAM010000038.1 GCA_024642765.1 Planctomycetaceae bacterium | reverse complement strand
CGACATAACCGAGGTCCACAGTCGAGCCAATTTTGAGTGAGCCCGAATCAGGCTTTTCTTGGCCGGTAATCATGCGGAACAAAGTTGTCTTTCCCGCACCATTGGGTCCGATCACGCCCACGATTCCACCAGGTGGCAGACGAAATGTCAGATTCTCCATCAGCAATCGATCACCAAAGCCTTTGTTCAGGTTTTCGACGTCTACCACCAAGTCACCCAACGGGCGAGTTGTTGGAATTTGCAACTCGAATTCCTGTTCGCGATCACGTTCGTTTTCGGCAACCAATTGTTCGTAGGCACTGATCCGGGCCTTGCTCTTGGTTTGGCGGGCTTTGGGTGACATGCGGATCCACTCAAGTTCGCGAGCGATCGTTTTCTGCCGAGTATCTGCAGCCTTTTCGTCGCGTTCAATACGGTCTTGTTTTTGCTCAAGCCACGAGGTGTAGTTGCCTTCGAAGGGGAAACCTTGTCCGCGGTCCAACTCCAAAATCCAACCTGCCACGTTGTCTAAAAAGTAACGATCGTGAGTCACAGCGACAACAGTACCATGATAACTGTGCAGCGTTCGTTCTAGCCATTGAACCGACTCCGCATCCAAGTGGTTCGTCGGCTCGTCCAGCAGCAACAGGTCCGGTTTCTCAAGCAGCAGTTTGCAAAGCGCGACACGACGTTTTTCACCGCCAGAAAGTTTCGTGACATCGGCATCAGGCGGCGGCAAGTTCATCACCTCAAATGCAACTTCTATCTCACGATCAAGCTCCCAAGTATTCGTCGCCTCGATTTGATCTTGAACACGTGCCATCTCGTCGTAGACCTTTTGCATTTTGGCGTCATCAAGAGGCTCACCGCACTTCGCACTCAGCTCATTGAAACGGTCCAGAAGCTTTCGGCGGGACGCAACGGATGCTTGGACATTACCCCATACATCCATCGTCGGATCCAGTTGCGGTTCTTGTTGCAGAAAGCCGCAAGTGAAGCCCTCCGTCAAGCGAGCTTCGCCGTCGAAATCCTTGTCCATTCCAGCCATGATTCGCAGCAACGTACTCTTGCCGGCACCATTTCGGCCTAAAACGCCGATCTTGGCCCCCGGGTAAAACGACAACCAAACGTTCTCAAAAATAACTTTTGTGCCACGCTTTTTCGTCAGCTCGGTCATCTGGAAAATGTATTGTCGACTCATAGGTATCCACCCAAAATAATTAAGCTGTGTTCTAAATGAAAGTGCTCGCCTGCGCTGAACGCGTTCTTATTCCGTATCTCGCTCCAATTGACCGAGTCTATTCCCACTCAATTGTTGCTGGCGGTTTTGAGCTAATGTCATAGCAGACTCGGTTCACACCGGCGACTTCGTTGATGATACGCGTCGACATTTGGGCCAACAAATCGTATGGCAGTCGCGTCCAATCGGCCGTCATGAAATCATCAGTATCAACGCAGCGAATCGCAAGGGCATTTTCGTAAGTGCGAGCATCGCCCATCACACCGACACTTTGGACTGGGAGTAATACGGCGAACAACTGCGATGTTTTACGATACAGGTTCGCTCGTTGAATCTCCTCAATAACAATCGCATCCGCCTCTCGCAAAATGGCCAATCGTTCGCGGGTCACTTCACCCAGACATCTTACCGCGAGCCCAGGTCCAGGGAAGGGATGACGCCAAACAAGTTGTTCCGGAAGGCCCAGGTCTAATCCGAGTCGCCGTACTTCGTCTTTAAACAAGTCTCGCAACGGTTCGATTAGTTCAAACCCCAAGTCTTTGGGTAGGCCGCCGACGTTGTGGTGCAACTTAATCGTCGCCGCAGGACCATCAAGAGCCGCACCGCTCTCGATAACATCAGGGTACAACGTACCTTGCGCCAAGAAGTGAGCATCCTGAATTTTTTTTGCTTCGGCCTTGAAGCAATCAATAAAAACGCGACCAATGATGCGGCGTTTTTCTTGTGGTTCCGTGACGCCAGCCAACTCCGCTAGGAATCGATCTTCGGCTTGCACAACATGCAAATCAGCTTTGAAGTGGTTCGTGAATTGACCGACCACGAGCGAGGCCTCTTGTTTCCGCAACAGACCGTTGTCGACCAAAATACACGACAACTGTGATCCAATGGCTCGATAGAGCAATGCCGCAACGACAGCAGAATCGACACCGCCACTCAATCCGCAAATCACGCGTGATGACCCAACTCGCTTACGAACGGATTCAATCGCTTCCTCAGCAAAGTTGTCGAGACGCCACGTTCCATCACAGTGGCAAACCTCTGTGAGGAAATTTTTGAAGAGCGTTTTTCCATTGGGCGTATGAGTCACTTCGGGATGAAACTGCAATCCGTATACGGGCAGTCGTTCGTGCTTCACCGCTGCGACTGGACACGTTGCTGTGCGTGCGATCGGGATGAAGCCTGCGCCGGCTGACTGCACCTGGTCACCGTGACTCATCCAAACTTCGGCCGATTTCGGGAAATCATTGAAAATTGGATCGTCGGCAACAACCTCACAAATAGCCCGTCCAAATTCGCGTGACGGAGTATTTGATACTTTGCCGCCGAGAATCTCGCAGGCGATTTGCATGCCATAACAAATCCCCAAAATCGGAATGCCCAATTCAAATATGCCGGGATCGCACTTGGGTGCTCCGGCTTCATAAACACTGCTGGGACCACCAGACAAAATCAATCCAGCTGGCGAATGTTTACGGATCTGCTCAGGCGAAATATCATGTCGCACGATTTCGCAATAGACATTTTGTTCGCGCACGCGTCGGGCGATCAGTTGCGCGTACTGGGCACCGAAGTCCAAAACAAGAATTCTTTGTGATTGTGTTGAGGATTCGTTAGAATTCGAGGTCGCACCAGACATGAAGTTTTCCACCAAATTGATTTGCGTTCGCCGCCGAAAAGAAACAAAGTGCCGGCTATGGGGCGTTCGGGAAAACGAAAGATTATAGGAGACTCAACGGTTTCCTAAAAGGCTCAGCGATTTTTCTTGCAGAACTGGTACGAATGTACGCCGATTGTCCGAATTCTAACGTAGAAGCGCATGCGAAAATTCTTTCAAAACTGTGGAACCCTCTGCAAGACTAGGGCAGCGGCACAACGCTTAAAATTTGCTTTTTTGGTACTGTCCAAGAGCTTCGTTAGGGAAAGCCCGAGGGCTAAAAGGGGTCTTGAGGTTCGAGCAAGCAGTCTAATGTTGCAAAAACATGCCTAAGAGTTGTTTTGCCAATTGGTGTTCAGCCTAAAACGGCTTGGCAAAAATCCTATTGCGAAAAAGTCTTAACCACCGCGACCGCCGCCGCCACCACGACCGCCACCAGCACCGCCACGGCCGCCACCACCACCGCCACGGCCACCGCCGCCGCCAGCTGGTCCGCCGCCACCGCGTTGTTGCATTTGTTGCATAAACTGAGCGGGGTTAAACTGGGCGGCACCCGACTGTGGAGTTCCACCGGCATTTGGCATTGCACTATTGGCTCCGCCCGGCGTATTCGAATTTCCTGTCCCTCCAGCGGTTGTTCCTGAGCGATCGATAATGTCGAGTTCACCTGGGTACATCGACTTGAGTAGTTCAGCCAACGTTTGCACATTGATCTCACCAACGGAAATGATTTCTGGTTCACCAGCATACTGGACGGGTGGCGTATCGAGCAGTTCAACGAGAGTATAGACTTCGTCGTAAACGTATTTCGGACCAGTTACAACGAGCGTCTTATTAACCTTGTCTGCTGAAACTCTCGCGAATGGTTTTTGCTCTTCCGGATCTTTTTGGCCGCCACCGCCTCCACGCCCACCACCCTGCATGGCTTGTTGAATTTGTCTCATCATTTGAGCTTGGGCTGCCGCTGCAGGATCACCACCACCACTTGACTCGCTCTTGGAAAGAATTTCGGACAAATGACTTTCGATCATCGCCTTGAGCTCTTCGGGATCGCGATAAATGATTGGGATAGTTCGCGTATTACCGAGAAGTTGTGGGTTATGAGGTGCCTCGGCCTGATCGATGTAATCTATGAAATAGGAAATCATTTCCAAGTCATTCGTTGTTGCACCTTGGACGATGAGTGAGTTCAAACGCATATCAGCAAACGTTGTAATCTCGCCCTCGATCCAAAGAGCTGTACCAGCCGCAGCACCGTCGCTGCCACCACCACCCATAAGACCACCTAACAAATCACCGGCTGCACCGCCCATGGCATTCGACATCATGTTTCCAAACATTCCGCCGATTCCACCGCCTCCGCCTCCGCCTCCGCCAGATGCAAGACCAAGAAACTGGTCCAACTGCTCTTTCGCATAATCAGGCCGAGCGTGAGTCAAATAAAACACGGCAGGCATTTCACCGGAGGACCGCATGTCAAGTAATTGGTTGATCAAATCGACTGCATCATCGAGTGCATCCAAGTCGTCCGAAGTAACAACAAGTCCCATTTCAGTCCGTTTGATCGACAATGGGGCACCAGGCACGGACTTTGGTTCGTCAGCTGGTGTATAGTTTTCGAGCTTTTGCATCTCCTCTTGCGCCGTTTTTTTTTCCTCGCTCGACAAGCCCGGCTTAACTTCGTCTTGTTCTTGTTGCGGTGATACATACGAAACAAACTGGGCACGAATTAGCGTCGTTGAAGTTGAGGTGTCGTTCCTGACCGGTGCCGGCGACGGTTTTTCATTTGGCAATTCGTCCGTACCGTTGTCATTGGACTTTGGCACTTCCTTATTGTTTCTTGGTTGAGCATTGGGATTCTGGGGATTTGTCAGGTCGGCAGGTGGTTCTAATCCACCAGTCATATCTCGATAAAAATCGTTTTCGTTGTACATCATTTTGGACCGACGAAGGTCGTCCCGCTTATCCGGCATCACGATGTTCAAAGCGTTGGGGCGATTGGTTGAACCCCAATAGTCGCTGAAATTTCGTAGGATTTGGTCGGTGGCAAAAGAGTCCGCTTCGATAAATTTCACACGGGACCGAGTGCTGCCGATCAAATCGCTAATCGGTTTGTCCCATTCTGCCAAAAAACTCTCCGACAAAGCAATGTCTTGCGGAGTGCCTCGAATGACGAGTCGATCGGTGTCTTCGTCCGCGAAAAAGACAGGCCCCGTGGAGGCCGTCGTTTCATCATCAGATTGTCGGAAGATAGTCTTGAGCGAAGTAATCGCGTCTTCGACAGATCGATTGACAATCGAAATTACCTTCAAGCGGTTCGAAGACCCCTCCATCTCATCAATCACGGATTTGACCGTTGCGTGATCTTCCTCGCGAGCCCAGACGAAAACCGTTCCTGTTTCTTGGCCCAAATCGATACGGACACTACGGCCTTCCATTACAGTTTGTATGACTTGAAACGCCAACATCGGGTCCTTCGTAACCGGGTAGGTTCTCAAAAACGGAGCCTCGGCGGGACTTACTTCCGATTCAGCCTCGTCGACATCGACGATTGCGGCAATGTCCAAAAACTCTTTGATCTTCGTCGGTGTGCCATTGAGGTAGACTTTGTCGCCTAAGACTTGAGGGGTGATAATGAGGCTGTTGTCTTGGGTGCGAAACTCATTAACACCAATATTCATATTGGGCCGAACAACGACCAAAAGTTCTTCTACCGGGACAAACTTCATTTTGTATTGCTTGAATTCTTTCCCAGAAGAAATCTGCAAAGTTCGCGTGCGATCAATCAGACTCTTGGCAGTACGCAAACGGTCCCCCGTACCACGCACCACCAATTGGTGTGATGACTCAAAATACTGCGCGGCACCGCGATCAAACATGGTGGTAATTTCTTGAATGATTCCTGTGTCATTCATCTCAGTCAGATCAAAAACGCATTTCATGGTCTCGTAGCGTCCCCGCTTCTCGAGATCGCTCGACTGAATTGTCTCGATCAACTCTTCGGGGTAGCCATCGCGCTCGCGGATCAAAATCATCATGCTCTTAAAACGCAACAACGTGTAAGGATCGGTTTGAACGCGAAGACCTTGATTGATCAAATCGATTGCTTCCATCAACGTGTAGGATTCGTCGGAATGAAAGGTCCAAGTGCCTGGTGGTGGATTGCTAGCTCGCATCTGGAAGTTAAATCCTGCTTCGTCAGCGAAGTCTTCGATGATGTCCATCCATTCGACGTTTTCGAAACTCATTTTGAATTTCTTTTCGTCGCCAGCTATTTGGCCGACAACGGCGTCATTAACGACGTTTCTTTTGGCGTCTGGAACGGGGTCTTGAACCACCGCTTGCTCAGCGGAATCACTCAAGGCCTCGATCGCTTCGGCCTTAACGGCTTCGACACGAGCAGCAACTTCCGCCGAAAGTTCGTCTGTCGATGGAACAGGCTCGGCTTGAACCAAAACTGCTGAAACCGGTGCCGCAGACATCAGCATGACTGCCCCAACGACAAGGTGCAAAACATGCAATTTTCGGCTCAGACTTTTCATAAAATTCGTTCGGAGTTTTGTTTTCATAGTTTTTCGATTTTCACGGCTTGAGTCGCAAAAAACTTCGGTCTAAAGCGTACATAACAAGGGCACTAAGCGTGGGTTGCGTGAACATTATCATGCCAAAACCGGCTAGTGATTAGCCTGTTATTTCTCTGCGTATTTCTCTCTGCGTACTTCTCTTTGCCTGCTATCTAATAGTTTACCTACAGTGAACCGATTTCGCGAAAGATCGATTGAATTGCAGCCCATTCTATTCAAGATTGCTTTCAGCGAAGTGTTATTTTCGATACAATCCCGCAGGAAAGTAGGCAAAACCAGTGCTTCCAGAACCAAACCGGCTCTCTGTACTACTACTATAAACTTCGTTTGGCACCAATTGTTTCGTTATTTGCTGGAATTTTCGTGGCCCGAATTTTAACAATCGAATCGACTTGTGATGAAACGGCAGCCGCAATTCTCGACGATCAATTGATGGTTCATGGTGAGTGCATTGCGACTCAAACGGAATTGCACGAGCGTTTTCTGGGGGTGGTCCCGGAAATTGCAGCCCGAGCTCACTTGGAACGCATTATTCCTGTCATACACGAATCGCTTTCACAAGCCAGTATGAAGCCTCATGAACTGGATGCTGTTGCTGTCGCGACCACCCCAGGCCTAGCTAACTCGTTGCTGATTGGATTGATGGCTGCCAAGACGCTGGCGTTATGCTTGAACAAACCACTAATTTCGATCAATCATTTGCATGCCCATGTATACGCCTGTCAAATCGCCTTCAAACGAAATGTCTTTCCCTGTGTCGGACTGATCGTAAGCGGTGGACATTCGCATTTGTATCGTTTTAACGATCCGTTAACGCCAGAGTTCTTAGGCGGAACGATTGATGACGCCGCGGGTGAGGCATTCGACAAAGTTGCCAACATGTTGCGGCTTGGATTCCCCGGCGGGCCAGCCCTGGCGCGTTTGGCCGATACGGGCGACCCGACGCGCTATTCGTTTCCGAGAAGCTTTATTCATGAGGACCGAATCGCGTTCAGTTTCAGCGGACTCAAAACCGCGGTACGTTACGAGTTGGCTGGCTACGGCCAAGTTGACTTTGCAACCCTCTCCATTCCGGGCGACAAGGCAGCAGATGTTGCCGCCAGTTTCCAAGCGGCGGTTGTCGATGTTCTCTACAACAAAGCGATATTGGCTTTGCGCCAAACAGGTTTGCGAACTCTGTGTGTCGGCGGAGGTGTCGCGGCAAATCGAGCATTGCGCGATGCGTTGCGGGAAGCTGCCCTCGAAAACGATTTCGATTTATTGATTGCCCCCCCAGAATTGTGTACTGACAACGCCGTGATGGGTGCCATTGCATTCGAAAAATACCACCGCAAGCAATTTGCAGACCAAACCCTTGAAATCGCTCCCGGTCTTATTCGCTAAAGAGTACAACTCCGCCAAACGCAAATTGAAGCTTGGAGTTGCAACGAATTGACATTGCCGCCGAACACAAAGCTGATTCATAATGCAGACAGAAAATTTACCAATGAATCTAGGTTGGCGAAGTGCACGCGAGCAAACAAATAAATATTACGAGCTCAGACTCAATCAAGTTGACTTGGTGGCAACGAATTTTTGGTTTCGACTCTCGTAGTCTTTCATTATTTCGCGTTGCTCTAGGCCTCCTTGTGGCATTCGACGCTTTGACTCGCTGGCCGATTCTGCGCGAATTCTACAGCGACGACGGCATGTTTACCCGAAGCCTGATGGAATCCTATTTTAATCGGCGTTACGACGCAAACTATTTTGCAAACGGGTGGTCCTTGCACGCGTTGTCTGGTGAATTGTCTTGGCAGCAAACGCTGTTTATCAGCCAAATGATTGCAGGCATTGCGATCAGCATCGGATGCTGGACACGAATCGCAACCATCGCTGGTTGGGTACTCGTCGCATCACATCAATTTCGCAGTCCGCTAATAATCACGTCCGGCGACTACATTTTGAAATTGATGCTTTTTTGGAGTATGTTTCTGCCCCTATCATTGCACGGTTCTGTAGATCGCTCGTTTTTGTTTCGACGGCCTGCACGGCAACCTAACCAGCAACTTCCAGCCATCGTCTTCCATTGGGGTTCCATTGCATTTCTCATGCAATTCATATTGATGTACTTCTTCACAGGCATTGCCAAGTGGAACGACATCTGGTTTTCTGGCGAGGCGATGAGCTACGTTTTCAATTTGGATATCTACTTGCGTCCACTCGCCAAAAAACTTTTGGGCCAAGAATCATTTTTGAAAATCGTGACTTGGGCAACTCTGTTTTTTGAAGTTGTTGGAATTTGGTTCTTGCTGATTCCAAAGTGGAATTCATTTTGGAGATTGTCGCTATTGACCGTTTATTGGTGTTTTCATCTCGGCATCGCGTTGACGATGAATATCGGATTGTTTCCCTTGATCTGCATGGCTGTGTGGTTGCCCCTGATTCCCTCTTTGGTTTGGCGGCGATCGTCCTCTGGCGAGGTTGCTGATTTACCGCCGTGGTTAGTCAATGGCTGGCGATTTTGGGTGCAGCAAATTGCAAACTATGCCTGCGGGGCGATTTTAGCCTTGGCCTTGGTTTGGAACCTCGCGAATATTGAATCGATCAATTGGACGCGGCGTTTGCCTAAGTCAGTCGTGTGGGTCGGCGAAAAAGTCCAGATCGACCAGCACTTTCAAATGTTTGGCCATCCGCCCGATTTTAACCCCTGGTTCGTCTACGAGGGCCGTTTAAAGAATGGCTCGAAGGTCGATTTGTTTTTCCCCTCTCATGAGCTTAACTACGCCGAACCTAGGAACGCAGCGGGGCGATTTCCAAACCACTTCTGGCGGAAGTTCCATCGCAATTTGACCATAAAGGATTTCGATCAGTTTCGCAAACCATTACTAGATTTTGTCGTTGTGGACTGGAATGCCAATCATTCGCCAGCAGAACAAGTTGTGTCGGCGAAATTGATCTGCAGCTTGAAACGCATCGGGCCCGACGTCGATTCCGCAAATATTGTCACTGAGATCTGGGGCACCTGGGGAAACCCAAACGAAAGCGCTGGCTCACTGTTTGATGATCTCGACGAGAAGCTCAATTCTGACAGCGGAATCCCGTTTTGAACTACCGCCATTGGGATTCACAACACATTGAACTGCGATTTTGTTTTCGGCAAGCTCCCGCTATTATGGGGTCTTTGATACCTATTTCGACCAAGGGTTCATTCCGTTGAAACGCGTGCTTGCAGCTTTGAAAATTCTGATCTCGGTCGGCATCCTCTGGTATCTGTTCGCGAAGGCCAAGAAAGAGGGCCAGTTCACAGAACTTTTTTCCGGTGACAAAAACTGGGGATGGTTTGCGCTGGCTATTTTATTTTGTTTTGCGTTTCATGTGATTGGATTTGTGCGTTGGTATTGGTTGGCACACGCAATGCAACTGCCGCTGAAATTCAAGGACGCTATTCGAATTGGATTTATTGGACAGTTTTTCGGATTCTTCGCCTTTGGCGTGATCGGTGGGGATTCGTTGCGGGCATTTTATGCGTCGCGTGGCGGCCCGAAAAAGGCAGGCAAAGCGATTGCCAGTGTCTTTTTTGATCGCGTACTCGGTCTGATTTCGATGATGGCATTCGCCGGCGTCTGGTTTTTCCTTGCCAATTGGAGCGGAATGGTAACCAGTACGAACGCCAAAATCATTCTGGCGCTTAAGTCAGCCAGTTTGTTCCTCCTAGTCGCCTCTCTACTCGGATTCGCATTTGTAATTTCTGCGATGTTTATTTCCGAGCTAATGTTGATGAGAGCCTACGAACTTTCGCTACGAGTTCCTTTGGTTGGTGAGATCCTCGGTACCATTCTGAAGGCCATTCGGATGTTACGCATTCGCCCAAGTGCGATTTTTGTGTCCATCGGATTAAGTAGCCTTTGCAATATCTTGATCATCGCGAACATTTATGCAGTTGCGAATTTTGTGGGAGGGAGCCATCCAGGATTTTGGGAGCACTGGCTGATTTCGCCAATCGCAATGATCGGTAACAGCCTACCACTGCCCGGAGGATTGGGTGGCATGGAAATGGCCTTAGATGTTTTATATCGAGCGATCACAGCTTCCACAGGCGGCAAAGACACCGGAGTTGTCGTTGGCTTTTTGTTTCGTTTTGTCTTGTTGCTGGTGTCAGCCGTCGGCGCAATCATGTGGCTAACGATGAGCGCCGGTGAAAAGAAAACAATTAAAGGCGTAGCAGAATAACCCGTCAAACGGCCATAGCGCAGGCCTCGTATTAACCCGCCAACATTATTGAATGCTCGAGCCACCGGGCGGTTTTTGCAATCAAACAAACTTCACTGTTGTAAATCCCTCGCGGAAAGGACTACAAATCTACTTAGCCGGCTCGATTAACCGTGCTCTTCAAATGCACGGTTGATTTCAACGAGTTCGTAATCAGGCACGCCTTCTCTGCTTTCTCTAGCAACTTTTCAGCACGATCCGTATCGGCGTCCGCCGGAATCGAAAGGTTTGCCGCTATTGAAAACTCGGTGAACATCATCTCGCGTTCGACACGATCTAACGTCCCGTCAACTTGAATATCTAGTGATGTGAAGGCGAATTTCGATGCAGCTGCAATTGCGCGAAATGAAAGGACAAAGCAATCGGCAACAGCAGCAACAATCAAGTCCTCGGGAGACCATTGGTCGCCTGGCCCACCGAATTGCGCAGGAGGAGCAGACCTCAATTCAGGCAATTTTTCACCACTCAAAGAAACAAGTCCTTCAGGCGTCGCCGAAGCGTTGATGGTATATTGGTGTGGAAAGCTCATTGCGTGGTTCCAGTTAGTTTTAATGTGTCAAGCGTCTTGCACAGGATCTTAACAACTGTTCGCCACCAAAAAAACGCGGCAATATGCCGCGTGAAGCCCACTATGAGTTGCTTTAGGAATTGCGATCTAAGAGAAAATTTGCTTCGCATGCTTGAATAAAGCACCAACACGAACCCATTGAGTTTTTGATTTATTCACTCCCGAGCGAGAATTCCGATTTCACGTTCGATTGTTGAGATTGTCCGACCCAATCCGATTTCCCAACTACAACCACGCCGCCTTCGCTAATGACAAAACCACGCTGTCGGTCAGCAACGGGGTCGATTCCAATCTCGACTCCATCGGGAATCACAACATCCTTGTCAATAATTGCGCGATGTATCCGCGCGTGACGTCCAACATTTACACGATCGAATAAAATTGAATCGGTGACTTGTGCGTAACTGTTGATCCGAACATTGCGGCCCACGACGCTTCGCTGAACTCGGGCACCCGACACGATCGTACCATTGCAAACCAAACTATCAATCGCGCAGCCGACACGTTCATAATCGCCCTTTTCTCGATCATCAAACACGAACTTTGGTGGAGGCAGGTTGGGTTGGTGCGTTCGCAATGGCCACTTCTGGTCATAAATATTCAAAAGCGGTTCCACGGCGACCAGATCACGGTTGGCTTCATAAAACGCGTCAATCGTTCCGACGTCGCGCCAATACGCCTGATTTTTGCCATTTTCGTCAACGAATGGATAGGCAAAAACTTGGTGCGAATCAATCACACTGGGAATGATGTCTTTACCAAAATCGTGATTGCTTTTTTTCTTGTTGGCATCTTTCAATAGCTGTTCAAACAAGAAATTTGCCGTAAATACGTAAATCCCCATACTGGCCAAGCACTGATCTGTTTTACCCGGAATTGTTTTGGGGTTTTTGGGCTTCTCTTCAAATCCGATAATTCGGTCGTGCGCATTGACTTGCATTACGCCGAATTGTGTTGCCGCCGCAACATCAACTGGTAGTGCACCAATCGTGAGGTCCGCGCCAACCTTGATGTGATAATCGACCATATGTTGGTAGTTCATTTTGTAGATGTGATCACCCGCCAAAATCACAACATATTTGGGGCTTTCCTTTTCCAGAGAATAGATGTTTTGATAAACGGCATCAGCGGTTCCCTGGTACCAGTTTTCATCGATGCGTTGTTGCGGCGGAAGTATGTCAACGTGTTCACCCAACTCGCGACAAAAGAAAGGCTGCCACCCCAAATTCAAATGCCGATCCATGCTAAAGGCCTTGTATTGGGTCATCACCAGAATCCGGCGGATGCCACTGTTTAGGCAATTTGACATTACGAAATCAATAATTCGATACGCACCGCCGAATGGCACGGCAGGCTTCGCACGATCGCGAGTGAGCGGTTCCAATCGTGAACCTTTGCCACCCGCGAGAATAACAGCCAAAACGTTTTCCATTGCTTTCGACTCCGAATGCGGCGTTGTGATTTTATTGTACACATCCTCATCCTATCAATTGTTATTCAAAGGAGAAACGCCGAACCATGCTAACGCAATTCGATTTCTTTGTTCGTTGCACCCATAATATGGCAGCCAAAAACGAACCTCAGCTTCATATTTTCAATTAGCGCCGAAGTCGAAAATTGATTCAGGACAATTCCTTTCCAAAAACAGAATGCTGATAAATGCAGTTATCAAAACCAACGAATTTCTCCACAAATAAAATTGCAGCCAGATTATCTAACTGGATTTCCGATTCCAAACTCTAGTCGACCGGTGGCTTTGGGCTAGGAAAACCTTGACGTCATTGTCAGCGTCTTGTTATTTCTTTCTTATTTTTAGTTGGAAACCTCGCATTGCAACGCCTCAATAGTGCAAGTGGTCCAGCTAGGCCCCAGTTACGCAACCGGAATCTCCTTCCCAGAACTCCCCGTTTAGTCTAGACTAGGTTCAACTAGGACGGCCTACGTCTACGACCCACCGTGCGACTAAATTTTTGGACCAGCTCGCTGGCACGAAATGTTATCTCATCTTGTCTCTACAATTAAAAAAGTTTCATTCGCTTGGAAATTTGCTTTTTCAAGTTGGTGTTGCGTTGCTTGCGTGTTTCTCGTGTTACCGATTCCTAGGCAACAACTCGGCCATTCGGATGAAATAGTTTTTGACTATGGCAATCCACAAATCTTAAATGTCGGCGACTTTAACTTTTCACCAACGAGCGAACTAGGATTCGAATTGAATTCACTGAATTCGATTTGCGGCACCGGTTCGATCGATTATGGTTTCGCTGCTGCAGGAGTTTGTGAGTGCGAGATCCAAACGGGTACATTGTGGAAGTATTTGAAATCGCAAGGCGTCGAATCGACAGATCGGCTAGTTTTCTATATCGACATGGACTCGATTTCGGATAAAGAATCACTTTCATTGAATGATTTCCAATTTACCATTTCCGACCGAGATCAGACACATGTTTCCAAGATGACGATGAGTCGCGACGGCGTTGACGATCGGATTTTGATCCCCGGTTACGAGACTGGCATTGGTCGGCCCGAAGCAATGGTTGAAGTTATTTTGGGCTACGACTTCATGTCCAAGTATTCTGATGTGTCTACAGATTTGATGTCATTGCGATCAGAAACGACAGGACAGCTTTTGCGGAAGCCAGAAATCTTGATAGCCGGCAAGACAAAACCATTTGGTTGGGGAAATACAGGTTTGCTGATTGGATTTGTAGCTTTCTGGCTCACTGTTT
>JAHEAM010000444.1 GCA_024642765.1 Planctomycetaceae bacterium | reverse complement strand
AGCTTGGACGATCATGGCCGCTATTTTTCACCAAAGAACCACTCGCTCGATGGCAAACGATTACCAGCGGTAGCCCCCGGAACAAATTACTACGCAACGACAGAAATCGCGAGTCGAATGATAGAGTTCCTGAGGGAACATCAAGACGATCATCCAGCAACTCCTTTTTTCGGGTATTTAGCGTTCACTTCACCGCATTTTCCATTGCACGCGCTACAACCTGACATTGCCAAGTACAAAGAACGCTATCTTGCCGGCTGGGATCAGCTTCGGAAGGATCGCTGGAGCCGCATCAAGAACCTCGGGCTACTATCCGGTGAATTATCGGAAGTTGAAACAGAAATCGGACCGCCTTACGATCGCCCCGACGACATCAAGGCATTTGGACCTGGCGAAGTAAACCGCCCACTCCATTGGAACGATTTGACTGCAGAGCAACGCGTTTTCCAAGCCACAAAAATGGCGATTCACGCAGCGATGATTGACCGCATGGACATTGAAATTGGTCGCGTCTTGGAACAGATAAAAAATATGAGGGCGTTCGACAACACATTAATTATGTTTCTGTCGGACAACGGGGCCAGTGCAGAAATCATGATTCGTGATGACGGCCACGATCCGACGGCAATGCCAGGTTCTGCAGAATCCCACTTGTGTTTGGGACCAGGATTTTCCAGCCTTGCGAACACGCCATTTCGGCGTCACAAAACATGGGTTCACGAAGGTGGAATACACACGCCCTTTATCGTTCATTGGCCAACAGGAATCAAAAACGATTCACCCTCCCTTAACCACACGATCGGACATGTTATCGACATCGTCCCGACCATCATGGAGGCTACCCAAGCCAAACTTGAGATCCCCAGTGACGCGCCCGAAATACCAGGAACTAGTTTACTCTCGAGTCTCAAGACTTCCGAAACATTAACTGATCGCCAGCTATGGTGGTGCCACGAAGGCAATCAGGCCCTTCGCGAAGACGAATGGAAAATAGTGAAAGCGCGCGACGAACAATGGCAGCTCTACAATCTCAACTCCGATCCAACGGAAACAACAGACTTGAGCCGACAACAAACGGAACGGATGTCTGACATGATGAATCGCTGGAATGCCATCCTTGACCAATTCCGCGCTGACAATAAGCGTTAACATCGATCGCCAACTCGTTACGATTTTTCGGCACACGATGTGATCGATGATTTCCAATTTAGTAATCGAAAATCATCGATCTTCATTCGTAGATGTCCTTCTATTTCCCCAGTTGATCAACGATATGCCCGGCGTTGTATACGTATTTCAACGCCTCGCGAATCGCACTGCTGTGAACTGAGGTCGCCCGCATGTCCTTGTCAGAATACATGTAATCTGATGTCAACGACTGAATATTGCCGTCGAAAATCAATCCGACCAATTCACCATCGCGGTTGACCACAGGACTTCCGGAATTGCCCCCGATGATGTCAGCGGTGCATACAAAATCAAATGGTGTCTCAGGATTCAAATTTTCCTTTGCTTTCTTCCAAGTTTCTGGCAAGACGAAATCTTCCTGACCAGTGTGGTTCGTTTCATGCTCAAAGGCGCCTCCAAATTTCGTCCAGGCGGGAATCGACTCACCGGCCTGTTCGTAACCCTTCACCGTTCCAAACGCCAAACGCAACGTGAACGTAGCGTCGGGGTATGTGGAAGTTCCCTTGGTTGCAAACAGAACTTCAGCAATCTTGGCGTATGCCTGCTTTTCGCCTTCGGCCAACTCGTCGTTTATCTTTCGAAATTCTCGAGTGTCGGCGTCCAGGATTCTGGCCAATCGAATCATCGAATCATTGCAAGATTCAATGCCTTCGCTTCCACTTTTGACTAGTTCCTTACGGTACACGACATCAAGCAACTTGGTGTTTTGCACCAATTCGGCAGCGCGTTCGGTTGGTCCCAATCCATTCATAACCTTGGTTGCCAACTCATCATCAGCCCCGCGCAACTCAAGCATCATTGAAAGCGAATCAGCCAACAGGTATTGTTCCAGGTCAGAATAAATCGGTGCATCCGAATACAATTGTTGCTCCAGAGACTCACGATTCGCCTCGGAATACTCTGGTAAACGTTCGCCAGACGCCTTCTTGTCTTCGTCCACCATTTCAACGATTGTCTTAGCAACTCCGAACAACTGACTGTTCAACGCGATGTTTTTGCCAAGAATTGCAACGCGTTTCTTTTGAATTTCTGCGATTGTTGCAAATGCCGATTCATAGGATTTCAATTTGGGGTCCGACTTGATCTTCGCCAACAATTGCATTTCCGCCTTTTCTTTGGCAGCCATTACCTGCGGGTCTTGTAATCCGCCGATCATGCCCAAGTAGGCCTTGCGCGAGTTTTGGATCCCAAATAAATCCTCTCGAGCGCGGCGTGCGTTCTCAACTCCCTTCAAACCAAACTGTTGCAACACGATCTCTCTGCGTCGCAACAGATTGAGTACAAACGGCATTCGCACATCACGTTGATATTTGAGAGCATCAGTCGTAAAGATTCGACTTGTGCGTCCAGGGTTTCCAGACACGAACACCAATTCATCTTCACCCGCACCATTGTCAGACCATTTCAAAAAGTGTTCGATGACGGCTGGTTTGTCGTTTTCGTATACTCGAAAAATGCATGCGTCTAGGCAGTAACGTGGAAACTCGAAATTATCGGCATCGCCACCAAAAAACGCAATTGCTGACTCAGGGGCCCACACCAAGCGCACGTCTGTGTATTTCTTGTAGCGGTACAGGTGATAACGGCCACCGCCATAGAGAGTCACGACATTGCTACGCAAACCTGTTTTGTCGAGGGAGTCTTTTTCGATTTGAGCAATCACGGCTCGCCGAGCCGCAACAGCACCCTCAGTCGACATCGTCTCTTGAACAGCAGCTTTTACTGCGTCCGTTACGTCTTCGATTGTGATCAACTGGTTCAATTCCAAGTCTGGTGCTTTGATTTCATCCGAAAAACTCTTGGCTAGAAATCCATCTTTTAGATAATTGTGTTCCTTATTGGATATCTTAAATAGAGTATCCGAGCCAACATGGTGATTGGTTAAAACAAGACCGTTGCTGGAGATGAACGAGGCTGAGCCGCCAACATTGAATCGAACGCTTGATTTCATCAGATGCTCGGTCCACTCAGGCGTGGCCTCGAATCCATACTTGCTCTTGAGATACTCTGCTGGCAGATTGTTAAACAACCACATGCCTTCGTCGGCCTGCAAACTGGAACCAGTGCTAACAGCGAAAAACATCAACAGTCCAATCAAAAAACGTTTCATCGATTTTTGCCTTTTAAAAAGTTTGATTCGTGTTGTCGTCGAGAGATTTTTGCCCGAACCAAGGGGACAGTTTGGTATTCTAACGCAATTACACACGTCGATGAATATCTGACTTAGGATATCGTGTTGAATTCCCAGGGAAACGCCAAGTACCCGTTATGGGTCGATACTGCCGCCGAGAAGTAACCGGTGTATGAAAGGGAACGTCAACGAATCGCGAACTTTGTTCAGATTCGAGAGTTTGCATACTTTCGTGCACTGCTTTTAGGCGTTCGACACGTTCGGAAGTTGATGGATGAGTTCTTAGCCAAGTCGGTTCGTGCATCCTCGCTCGTGGATCAAAATTTCGTTTTATCCATCCGCCACCGGCGATTCCTTCAAGCTTGAGCAGTGCCGAAACCAAGCCAAGA
>JAHEAM010000443.1 GCA_024642765.1 Planctomycetaceae bacterium | reverse complement strand
CTATTCCGGCGAATACATGTAGAGCGTCTTCGGCAGGGCGTGAACCGAGCGGCCTTCACTCCGACTCGTTTTAATCGGTTACCAGCCCAAGAGTTGCAGGTGTTCAACAAGCGATAGCTTCCATTCGCAACACAGAGCGTATCGGACGAATCCTAGTGCTCGCCTGAAATTGCGATCGGCTGGCCACTATCGTTCTTTTGGCAACTGTCACACACAATAGCGACTAGTTGTTCATGCTGCTCGACAGAAATCATAATCGCTTGCCAGCATTTGCTTTAACCACACTTTTGACAACGCCTCCAAGCATGTCAACATGAACGCAAGTTGACAAGGGAATCAACAACGCATTCTCGGTTGTCGAAATCTTTAGGACTGCCCATTCCGGCTTTTCAATAAAGAACCCCTGATCTCCCGAGCCAATTGCAAAATACGTCGACTTCAAAGTAATTTGCGGAAAAAAAGTTAGCTCAATTCAAAACCTCGTTTTCGATCAGGAGGACTAAATCTGTGTTCACCGCATTTGAAATGGCGAAAATCTCAACGCCATTCGGAGTGGAACAAAAGGAACTATTTACTGTAATCAGCACGATCGACAGAAATCCCAAAATGCAGCAAACACCCGATTTGAGCATCCAAGCGCTGAGGCGGCCAAGTCTACGAAGCACTAGCAAAATCAATTCCTTGGAAGGGTATCTAGATTCTGCTCAGGAACTCTTGGTATTGGCAACGCATTCTAATCGCGAGAACAGTATGGGAATTTTCACTGCGCGAAAGGTCTCGGTAGACAGCCAATTCGACAAACAAAACGAATAAATTTACTTTCTGTCCGTTAAGACAAAAAAACAATCAGTCGACTCCGTTCGCCGACATTCGTTCGATATTGCAAACTCGAACACGAAACCACTCGTACCATCGCTCGCGCCCAAGCCTTTGTGCTTCCAAATGTTCGGGGTGTCTCTGCCAATTCTGGACAGCATCCATGTCATCCCAATAGGATACTGTTATGCCAACACCGTCCTCATTGCGGACACTTTCGACACCGACATAGCCCGGCTGTGACTTAGCAAGAGCGTCCATTCTGCTTGCCATCAACTTATATTCGCTATCGAATCCCTTCGACCGTTTCGACGTAAATATCACAGCAATCATCTTGATGTCAGATTCTTTTCAATTTGCTCGCGTTGACACCATTTGCCTGTTCATCAACTGCTCGACAATCACTTCCATTTGTGTGTAATCCAAATAGCCAGAGGAGGCGAATCGAACCGTTCCTTGTTTATCGATAAACAAAAGCGTTGGATAGGATTTGAAGTTTGGCAATTGCCTAGTCAATTCGTCGTTTCCGACAAGGCATTGGTAGCCAACTTCATTTTCATCCAGAAACGACTTAAGCGTTTTGCGATTTTGTTCTTCCGTATCGCCTTGTTCAATTGCAACCCCAACAACCTTCAGATGCTTGCCCACAAATTGTTTTTGCAAATGATTCAAGTGCGGGATTTCGGCGCGACAGGGTGCACACCATGTCCCCCACAAATCGACAACAAGATAATCACCCGCAAAATGCGATTTATTGAACCGATTTTGCCTTACATCAATCGCCGAAAAATTAAATTCAAAAGAAGTAAAGTTTGCCATAGCCCCCTGAATACCAGGAGTGATTTGTTTGCAGTAGGCTGCACGCCGCGCGCTAACTTCGGCTGCCACTTGTTCACTAACCGTAGACGACTTCAGCAGTGGCTCATCGAGAACCGCCTGAAATTCCACCAGTCCCCATTGCAGCGATTCCTGGACCGTCTTCAATGCAGCGGCGTCATCCTTGTTCAGAACATATCCCTTTGCCTCTTGCAAAAGCAAAGGTGCCAAACCACTTCGAGCTGGAATTGGAAAATTCGAATTTTGAAAAAGATTTCGAGAAATTCTGCCACAATTCAGAAACAAAACCGCGGACGCCTGTGGTTCCACAATCGAGAAGCGGTCGCCCAAAGCTCGCAGAACCGAAGCTGCCCGAAAACCAATCTCGACATCATTCGATCCATTCAAAAAATTCGATTGAACAATCAATTGAGCCATCTCAGTTGCAAGATCTGACAATTCAAGAGATTTAGAGTTAGTGGACTCGCTTGCGATTGCATGGAGCGAATCGGCTAAAGTTTCCATGGCATTCAAATGAGCGAGCGGGTCATTGGCAAACGTTTTGGAAACTTGTCGAATCTCGCTAATAAACTTTGAAATGTTTTTTGACTGAAGCAAGTCTGTTTTGACGCGATCCAAAGTCAACTTTACGGTCACACCCTGATTGACTTGTACTCCGTTCTGTTGAGACTGCGAGTTGTTCGCATTAACGATCCAGCATCCAGCGAAAGCACTTGCGGCGAACAAAAAATTGAGAAAAGAAAAAAGAAGAAATCCTAACGTCGAAGAAACAAACAATCCTTTTTTCGAAGTCATTCATAGCCTCTGCATAAAGTGAATGAAAAAGTTACGACACAAGATTGTTTTTCACAGACACTATCTGCAAACGCCTGACTCTGCTATTCAGTTCTATCGACAAAAACAATCAGATTAAAATTTGCTGCACCGTTTTCATTGTTCGGTTTCAGTGCAACGATTTGATTGAACATTCCATTAGGCTCAATCAAGCAGCGTTCGAATGTAACCGCTCGATTCGCTCATACAATAGGGGCCGCTAGCGAACAGGTGATTTAGTGACTGCGATTGAATCCAATTGAATTCCAACCTATTGACTGTCTCATTTTGTTTCAAAAAAATCTTCAAAAATCTTTTTACAGGTGAGAATCGCTTTAAAAGGCTTGAAACAATCCCGGTCGTGAAAAAATCGCAAACTATTCCAACAAAAATGTGCCAACCGAAACCCCAAACCGACGCATGCACGATCGAGTCAAAACCTAAGAAACATTTCGCCAACAAAAAAACAAAATCATAATAAGTTGGACTTATGAAACTAGGGTTCCTCATGTACTTAAATCGCAGCGACAGAGCATTTGTCAGTATTGGAACAATGCTTGACATTTGCCTGTACATGCCCCATTCGCCTCCTAAAATTTCTTCGGACAATGTTGTTGAATGAGCGTCAGTACCTTACTCGCGAGCATTTCGACGATAGAACGAGTTTCGTAGAAACCAACAGAACGCTCCTTTCGCTGCTTCGCTCTAAATCGCAAGGCGTTTCCAAGAGAACAAACAAAAAGCTGCAAAAAATGGCTGACTATCGGTTAGTCGCCCAATTACTCTAGAATTTCCTGTCGTTATTTCACGTCTCGTAACTTCGATCAAAAAGCAATGTTTCGAATCCTTACATTTTTATTCTCGGTTTCAATTTTCCTTGCGGGCGATGGTCTGGCGCAACAATCGTTAACTCGATTTGCAAAAATCGAAGCTGTCGTGCAAACGTGGACAAAAGATCAACACCTATTTGTTCAAGGAGAATTGGGAATTAGCCCAGAGCGACTTGATGAACTAGAAACGTGGCTCGATGTAAATGCTCCGCACTGGACCGTCGTACTGATGCAATCAGCGCAAGGCCAGAGCTACAAAACACCTGATAATCGGTTGTTCTTCGATGTTGAGGCGGTCAATCTGGCTTTAGGCCAAGGCCTTTCGAATCAAACAGATTTTGGTTTGCTCAAAAATGCCAAAACTGGCGAAGCCGACGGAGCTATTTTTTGTCTATTCCTCGAACAAAGAAAGTT
>JAHEAM010000442.1 GCA_024642765.1 Planctomycetaceae bacterium | reverse complement strand
CCAATCCATAATCTTGTGTTCCAAGGTCCGATGAGCAATAAGGTTCGATTCCTGCTTCGGTTCGTGCATCTACTGCGCGATGGGAAGGCGGATTTGGGAAGGGTGGTCTTCGGAGTGGTGGATGTTGTTGTGGGCGATGATGCTGTTTTTTTCCGCGATGTTGTTGCCGCCGGTGTTTAGGTTTCTTGCAAAACGGGGAAAGTTGCTGCTGCTGATCTCGATGCGGATTCGATGACCGGCGGCAAAATAGTTGCTTGTAGACATGGGCGAAAGGCTTACCTTGTAAACCTTGCCCGGTTCCATTAGCGCCTCATGTTCATAACCGTCGCGATAACGCACTCGTTGGATGGTTTCATCCAAGTTGTAAGCCGCGCCGTTAGGGTAGACGTCGATCAACTTGATGGTGAAGTCGGTATCGACTGCCGACGACGAAATGTACAATTCCGATTCAATGAATCCGCTGACTTCGAGCCCTTCCACCAACGGTTCAGTGGAGTAAACCAGAATGTCAGGGCGTTCCTCCATGCGGCGTTGATCAAACGAACCGGCATCGATGGCACCACCGGTGCAGCAGACATTGCCACCATAGCTGGGGACAGGGTTCATTGGATCGTAGTCGAAAGTGTCAGGCGCTGTATTCGGCGGCGCTCCATCGAGCACAAGTTGGCCGTCACCGTTCAGCGTATTCGCATGTCCCTTGCTCGTCAGAAACAGAGGTGTCATTTTCGTGTTTGCGGGAGGCCAGACCTCGGAGGTCTGCCATTTGTTTTTGCCCATCGTGTAATAGCGAACGCGCGGCATTGTGACCGACCCGTTGTCTTGTTTAAGTTTTGCATCAAACCACGCGTAGGTCAGTTCATCATAGTTGAGTCGGCAATCTCCGACATTCAATTCACCAATCATTGTCGTCTCTTGCGAGCCATTAAAACCACAATGAGTGTTGGGCGCGATGATTAAATACTGATTGTCACGCACATTTTGGTCAACTCCATGTTCGCGAACGTGATTGAAGAGCGCGATGTTCGGGCTGCTGGAAACATCAAACCAGGAAACAAACCAAAAACTGGGTACACCGAACGGCATGTTGTCGTGATACAAACCGCCTTGATGCCATTTCGGATCGTTGGGCGTACGACGAATCATATCTTCAAAGACGCCGATGGGTCCGTTGACGTTTTTCATAATGTCTTGGACGGGCAAGTGCTTGTTGGCCTCGACCCAATCGACTTTGGGACGCTCGGGAGCCAAGTCAAAATAGCGTGAGTTGCGAATCAATTCTTCTTGGGTAGCATCGGGTGGAAAAGTCGGTCGAACGCGATCATTTTGCACGCCATACAGCCACGAGAAAAAGAGCATTTGCTCTGCGCCGCCGCGATACCAGTTGCCTTGTTCGTTAAACACACCGACACGTCCCACCCCCGCGCCGAAGCCTTGAGGTACCATCGCTGCGTGCGCCGGATGATCCAGCGCGGCAACGGCCATTTGCCATTCTGCAGTCGACGAACATCCAATGGTTCCAATGCGTCCATTGCACCAGGGCTGTGCGGCCATCCAGGAAAACGCATCGTAGCCATCGGTTAGCGGTGTGCCGAGTATATCCCATTGGCCTTCAGAAAAATAACGCCCGCGTTCATTCTGCACGACATAAGCGTAGCCGTGTTGGACCACCTCGAGCGCCTTGCGGTAGCCACCTGTTGATTCCTCTCCGTCGCGCCAGCCGTTGAAGTTATAGGGTGTTCGCGAAAAAATAACCGGGACAGGTTTGTCAGTCTTCGGTCGATAGATATCCGTGCACAAGCGAATTCCGTCGCGCATCGGCATCATGACTTTTTGATCGATGACCGCGATTTTTTCCAGTTCCGTTCTGTAATCAGGTTGGATGTCTTGTTGGGCCAATGCGCCGTGAACAACGAGCAAGGCAAACAAAATCGCCAGCGGGAATCGGGAAAACACATTCATTAAAGCGCCATTTTAAAAAAAAAATACTGTGATGGTGAGCAACGGATTGCGAGTCGAACTTGTTCTAAAACAATGGGGCGTGACCAAGTTGGCGTCGGATGACGGCCCATTGTCCGGCATGCATGACCCAATGGGTGCCTAGCATTGAGAACAGTGAGCCAACGCTCGGCGCATAACTTTGCATCGCTTCGGGAGTTGCAGCGTCCAAATCCGAATCGGACAGCGACTCAAGTTTTTTGATCGACGCGGACCGTTGGGTTTTGAAAAGGCTGAGTATTTCGTCCTTACTAGCAAAATCGCTTTCGTTATCTGAGCTGGCGGTTTCCTTCGAGTATTTTTCAGCAATGCCAGCCGGAAGTGCAGGCATCGTCCCCGGAAAACATTGCTCGACCATCATGTTCTCACTAGTTAGCAAGTGGCCCAATTGCCAAGCAATGTGGTTGGCTTTTGGTGCCGGGCGATGCATCAGGTCGCTGCCAGATAGATCGCTGAGGTAACCCGTTGAAATGAAATCAGCCATATCAAGGCCGACTTTGATTGCTGCTCGGGAGTCCATGTTATTTCGCCTTTCGAAGTTGAAAATTCAAATAAATAATCCAATCACGTATTGTAGTCACGCTTGCCGATACGGGCTTTGCGCAAACAAAGTCCGTCCTCTTCGAATTCTCACTCACAAGCTTACGAGTCGAGCTGGAATTGGACCGCCGCCGATCATCACTCAAACCGGAAACCGATCAAGTGTCCTCGCATGCCGACAAACCGATACGTCATACAAACATTGGTTGGTCCAAGCGAGCCATCAATTGTGTAGTACAAATACAACTCTTCGTAGTCCGAATTGATTTCTTGCAAGGGCCTGACGAAGCTCACGCTGCGAACGTCGCCCAGGGGTTCCGTGACGTTTTCGATCATCGCCTCAAGTCGCCCGTTAGCGATGTTTTCTTGAAGGGCAGGGTGGCAAAGTTTCCGAACTTCATCGGCATCGCCCTTTAAAAACAGGTCGATAAACTTTTCAGTTTTCGTTTTGTAAAACTGAATGTCATCGATGCCTGAAAACCATTGATCAAAATCTGCCGAATTAATGTTGAACCCAGTAATTTTGCCGGATTCGAAAGCGAAAGATGGTTGAGCAAGGCCTTTTTCAAAAAGTACTTCTGTCAATAACGTGAAAGCCTTGGGTTCATCCATCGCTAAGAAAACCGGCTCGTTGATCGACTCCAGTTTTCCTAAATGACTACCCATCGCTCGACAAAAAACGGAAAATACTGGCGGATCGATAACCTTCTTCAATTCGTCGTTAAACTGCGAGTACATTTCGTCCGTTTTTCCAGAACGACACAGGTCGAAAAAAACTCGCACTTGTTCGATCGCCGCTTTTTTCGTCGCGTCATCGATGTTTGCCAGCTTCGACGGTTCTTGCGTTTTGTCTTGCGCTCGCAGCGTTGACGTCGTAACGAAAAATAGAAACGTGATCGCCAGCGACACGCCCAGAATACGACCAAACAAAAAAGGAATGTGTCGCGACATCATTGCACCTAGTTACTTTTTAAGGGCTGCATTTGTGATCGGTTGAATTGCCGATACCACTAGTTTAGCCAATTTTAAAAGACAATTCAGCACGGCACCTAAATTTGACAAGGGATCATTTTTTGCCGAGCAAAAGTTCCGTAGTCATTTTTCCGATGCGTCCGTTTGCACCGCTTGCCCAAAGCATCGTGCCATCGTTCGAGAATCCAGCGGCATGGAAGCCATCGTC
>JAHEAM010000037.1 GCA_024642765.1 Planctomycetaceae bacterium | reverse complement strand
CCGTCTGTTCGAAAAGTACCGCTGTTCACGTCGATCGCCACCAGAGCCTCCGTTTGATCGATCACGATTGAGCCGCCTTCCGGAAGTTTTACCTCGCGTCGATGAATGCTCGCGATCTCGTCTTCCAATTTGTACTTGTGGAAGATCGGATCTTTTCCGGTGTAGTGTTGTAGGCAATTTGCCTGACGTGGCATTACAAGTTTGAGGAATTCCTTGGCGCGATTGTAGGCCTCTTCGCCATCGATCACGATGCTATCAATATCAGCGGTAACGATGTCGCGAATCGTGCGAATGATGATATCGCTTTCCTCGAAGATTGCGACGGGAGCTTGAGTGTTCGTGATTCGGCGCACAATCGATTTCCAAAGTCGTAACAAATAGGCGAGGTCGCGAGACAACTCGCGTCGGCTTCTACCTGCTCCGGCGGTTCGCACGATAAAGCCCAGTCCCTTTGGCGGTTTCAATTCGTGCAAGTATTCTTTCAAACGACGTCGTTCGACTTCGTCCTCAATTTTTCGGGATACGCCGACGCGCCCCAAAGCCGGCATTAAGACCAAATACCGACCAGGAATCGAGATGTAGGTGGAAAGTGTTGGGCCTTTGTTGCCGATGCCTTCCTTGATGACCTGCACGAGGACTTCGTCTCCGCGTTGGAAGAGTTCTTGGATTGGCGGTTTGACGCGTGGGCGAAAGCCACCAAAGTCCGGACCACGTCGGCGGTTCGGCGAATTGCGTCGTTCGCGTTCTTCTTGGGCGGCCATCTCATCGGGATCGTAGCCACCCTGTCGGTAGTAGCTAGGTTCGACGTCGCTAATGTGCAAGAAACCATTTCTGCCAACACCAAAATCGACAAAAGCGGCTTGGATACTGGGTTCGAGGTTTACAATTTTTCCTTTGTAGATGTTGCCAACATAATTATCTTGACTGGCTCGTTCTGTATAGAGTTCCTCAAGTCGGCCATCTTCGACGATCGCAATTCGGCATTCTTCCGATTGCATCGCGTTGATTAACATTTCTTTTTTCATAACGGTTCTTGTTCGGTTGTGGGCGGCATGACAGCCGGCCAGTGTGTGCATGATTGAAAACTTTAGACGCACTACAGGTGAAAACGCTGTGATTGATTCCGCATTTGGCAGAACAACGACAGCTCGAATGTAAGCAATCAATTTTGAAATGCGGCAAACACCCATTCGAATTGGCGGCCAAATTGCGGCGGCCAAGTTGGTGATTGCGGCCAGAAAAAGTGTCACCCAAATGGTGGGTGAACTCATTTTCAGAATTCTCCGAGTGCAAGGTCACCTCGCTGGTATCGCTCGTCGCAGTTTCAGCCGGAGTGGCAGGTGCTAAAGAATTCGTGGAAGACCTTTCGCGAAAAATGCGAAGCGAAGCCGCCTGCCGTCGTGATTGGCAATGGCGTCGTTGTGTTTCGTTAGGAAAGGTCAAATGGGACATGATTGCAAAACGTCTCTCTGAGGTGTTCTCACCTGTTTTGCAAACCGCGTTTTCGAAAAGTCATTTTTGTCTGTTGCAAACTTGTTCCGAGGAACCCGTGTTCCTTCGTGGCGGAACCTTAAAGGTCATCCTTCAAGCGTCAACGAGGTTTGGTTTGTCGCTGATTCACTACCTCAACACGCTGATCGCTGCGCGTCAGGCATGACTTGAATCAAGTACCAACCTCTGATTCCGAATCTTTCTCGCTTGGAAAACCGGCGGATACGAGCTGCACCAAAGCACTCAAGGCATCTGGGGCATCGGGGCCGGTGACTTCCAAAGCCACTTCGGTGCCTTGAGCGGCACCAAGAGTCAGAATCGAAAGGACACTTTTTCCGTCGATGCGAATGTCATCTTTAATGACCTCGACTCGACTGGCATATTTTGCAGCCATCTCGGCAAACAAGTACGCGGGCCGCATATGCAGGCCTTGCGGATTGTTGATCACGAGCGTTGCGCACTGTTTGGTTTCAGACATTGATTTCACGAAAATTGCGGTTTGCGTTTAGGAAACAAACTGATTGTTGTCAGCTTCTTCCAAAATTTGTTTGACATCTTCTGCGGTCTTGGATTGCTTCAAGAAACGGCAAAAGACATCGTCCTGCAATTGCTTGGAAATATTTTCCAACGCTCGCAAGTGGTCGCCTGGTCGATCGGGTGGCGAAATCAACATAAAGAACAATTGAACCTTCTCTCCATCGAGACTCTGAAACTCAACACCGTCAGGACTAATCCCAATAGTGCCGATCGGTTCAGTGACACTTGGATGCTTGGTGTGAGGTACAGCAATTCCTCGACCAATTCCAGTGCTCCCCAATTCCTCACGCTTCAAAATTGCTTGGATAATGTTCTCTTGTTCGTCACTTTTAAGCTGTCCTGACGCGGTGAGACTTCCCACGAGTTCGCGAATGACAGATTCCTTATCTTTCGCGATTAAGTCTACCTTAATCGCATCAGATTTTACAAAATTACAAAATTTCATTCTGGTTCCTTCAATTGAGTTTGTATGTATTTTTTGGGGCGGCGTTGGGGTCTAACGCAACCTGGAGTTCAGTTAGTCTATTACTGGATCGCTCATGTTACGCGAGTCATTGTCACGGGCATCATTGTCACGGGCATCGCGGTGCCGATGATCAATGAGCTTGCTTTTGTGTTTTCGCATTTGGCTTTCGATCTTTTCGATCGCACCTTCCAAAGCACCCAGAACATTGGTTCCATTGGCGGTGGCAAAGAAATCATCGCGCTCCTCAGCAGAAAGGCGAACTTCTACCTCGGGTTTGTCTGTATGTTGTAAATCGGCGATTACGTAAATCGCAGTTGTCCGCTCGAAAAAGCGAGGCAGCTTGGAGACCTTTCCTTCGATTAGCTTTTGAACGTCTTCAGGAATTGTGCCGTGTTTCGCAACAATCTTGATTTCCACTGAGTCTCCTTGCATCAGATGCCAAAAACGAACAACGATTCAACCCAGAATTTGGGTAGTGATTAGGTATTTCAGGCGACCTAGAGTCGACCCGATCGGGTTTCAATTGTACTGCTTTGGAGCAATATCGACAAATCCCATTTGGCGGCATCGCCAATTCCACGTTAATAATTTTTCCGAGATGCTAATTCGACCGGATTGCCGGTTTTGCACATGACAGCGCATTGTAGGCCAGGTCCGGTCCCCCAAGGGAGGTGTCTACCTACCGCATTGCTATATTATGGTTATTTATTCCACATAAAATTTGCCTAAACCCGCATCACCGAAGTTCCGCTGGTTCGGCGTATGAGCCGGCGCATCTCGAGAACGCTGATAGTTGACAAGACTCGATGAATCGGCAATTGGGAGCGAACCACGATATCGTCCATTTGTGTTGGTTCATTTTCGATCGCCTGTAGGACAAGCGTTTCTTGTTGGTTGAGTTGCAGTTCCGCGGGATGATGAACGACAACCCCTGAAGCCGTTTGCACGGGAGCAAATAAGGGACCGAGTTCCTCCAAGACATCGTCGACCGATTCGATCAATTTGGCACCGTCGCGAATCAAGCGATGACAGCCTTGCGACAGTCGGCTATCAACGCGGCCCGGAACTGCGAAAACCTCGCGACCTTGCTCGATAGCCAATCGCGCGGAGATCAACGCTCCGCTGCGGCTCGACGCTTCGACAACAATCACGCCCAGTGACATGCCCGTCACGATTCGATTGCGCTGCGGAAATGCGGTTCCCTTTGGTGGATGATTCGGGTGCGATTCCGTGATGACGGCGCCTGATCTGCATATCTCATGCGCCAAATCGACATGTTCAGGCGGATAAATATGAAGATGCCCACTACCCAACACGGCGACGGTCCGCCCGCCCACAGCCAACGCACCGCGATGTGCCGCTTGGTCAATTCCCCGCGCCAAACCCGAAACAATTGAAAGCCCTGCGAGCGACAACCCGCGCGCCAACTTTTCCGCTTGAACCAAACCGTACCGCGATGCATGTCGGCTGCCAACAATAGCAATTGAAAGTTCATCCGCGGAACTCAATGTGCCTTGGGAGAACAGAAAACTTGGTGGGTCATGGATTTCACGCAACAGTTTGGGGAACTCCCCATTTGCGCGAGTTACGATATTTATTTTGTTTGCAGCGCACGTATTCAAAAGATCTTTGACGTCCGCCTTCTCTGCAGCCATTACGATTTCGCGAACCAATTTGGGGCCAACACCCTCAACAGAACGCAATTGCTCAGGTGTCGCAGATAATGTGTCAATTGCACTGCCAAACCGTTGGAGCAAGGCAGTGTACAATTTCGGCCCAATACCATTCGTCAGTGACAACTGCAAATCTGCGATCAACTCAGGTGACGGATGTTCCAAATTGTGATGGGGCATCTTTGGCTCACTACATTCAAAACAGGATTCGAGATTGCGGATTCAAGTTTCAGCCGAATTGTCCAAGTTGACGACTTCCTATTTTATTCTTTGGTTGTCCAGTACTAACGATTGGTCAATGCACTTGCGACTTGTTCGTCGCCAGGCCATGCCACCAAAGTCACGTTGCCAATCGCTGACGGCAAAACAAGTTGCACTGATTTGTTTACTTTCTTTTTGTCGCATTGCATCGCGCGGATGATTTCACTGGCTGGCAGTCCAGCGGGAACTTTGGTTGGCAACCCGAGTGTTTGCAGTAGCAACTGGATGCGCTCAGTTTCGGCGTTACTAAAACCACTTGTGTGTTGTGCCAACAGTGCTGCGCAACACATTCCAATAGCAACTGCTTCACCATGTAACAATTCGCCGTATCCCAAAAGAAATTCGAATGCATGACCATACGTGTGCCCAAAATTCAATCGGGCGCGGTGTCCGGTCGTTTCGAACTCATCTTCAACGACAACGGACGCCTTGAGCCGACAACATTCGGCAATGATATGCGAAAGAACTTGAGAATCGCGTTGCTGGATAGCTTCGGTTTGTTGCTCTAGAAATTCGAAGAATTCTGCCGACAGAATCACTCCGTATTTGACGACTTCCGCGAGTCCTGCGCGATATTCGCGATCGGGCAATGTTGCCAAGACTTCCGGGTCGATCAACACACCCTTCGGCTGCCAAAATGCGCCGACCAAATTCTTGCCTTGCGGGAGATTGATTCCGGTCTTACCACCCACGCTCGAATCAACTTGCGCCAGCAATGTCGTTGGGATCTGCAGTAGATCCACGCCGCGCATGAATGTCGCGGCCACGAAGCCCGCCAAGTCGCCGACGACGCCTCCACCCAAGGCAATCAACAAGGTCTTGCGGTCGCATTCAGCTCCGACCATCTTTTGCCAAATCGAGTAAGCGATTTCCATGACTTTCGCCCGTTCGCCAGCGGGGCAAACAGTCGAGTCGATTTGTTCGAGGTGTTTTTTCAGACGCCGCTTAAGTTTCGCCAAATACAGTTTGCCAACATTGGCATCGGTAACGATAAATGCATGGGAGTATTTTTCCAGCAAGTCGCCGATCAATTCCAATTGGTCCAAAGATTTTGGTGCTATGGAAATGGTGTAGCTGCGATTTGCAAGGTTGACTGGAATTTTTTGGCAGACGATTTTTGCCACAGTTTGCCTGGATAGGGTTGAAGCTGATGTTTCTGGACGCCGTTGCACTTAATTGTAACGTTCGAACGTTCGCGATTCGACTAGACAAAGTCCTAAGGCTGAGGATTCCAAGTCGCAATCGTCGATTGGCTACTAGTGGTTGCTATTGGCCCCCAAGGTTAGGCCTGCGGAAATGGAAATGCCATGACGTCTCGGATCGAGTCTACTCCGGTGATTTTCATTAACAAGCGATCGATTCCAAGTGCCACGCCGCAACATTGTGGTAGACCACTTTCCATCGCGGCCAGCAAACGGCTTTCGGTTGGTAATGACTTGTTGCCGTCGGTCACTCGCAGCGCGTTGTTGCGTTTGTTACGAACGTGAAGTTCACTTGAGTCCAATAGCTCATGATAGCCGTTCGCTAATTCCTCCCCATCCACAAATGCTTCGTAACGCTCCGCAAGTTCAATCCTGAGCGCTGAATCAGTTCGTGTCTTCGCAAGTGCACTTTGGCTACATGGCCAATCGAAAACCAAATCGATGAAGCCCTCTCTACCCAATGCAGGTTGAATTTCGAATGCCATCAACCAATTGAGAATTTCATCTCGATCCGATGTGCCTTCATTTCCCAAATTCAAACCTTCTAACTCGGAGCCTTTCGTTTTGGAAAGTCGCAATGCAACGTTCTGCAGTTCTTCGAATGATGCTGCGAATGGGTTGACATTCAGCCGTTGCTCAAAAATTTCACCATAACTGCGCTCACGAACGGTACGGGCATGAAAAAAAACTTGCAAGAACTCGCCTAGAAATTTTCTTGCAACAACGTAGTCAACACCGACTTCATACCACTCCAACATTTGAAATTCGATGTTGTGCTGATCGCCAATTTCATTGCGACGAAAAGCATGAGCGATTTGGAAGATCTTTTCCGCACCCGCCGCCAAAATCCTTTTCATGGCAAATTCAGGTGACGTTTGCAAAAAGAGTCGCGTACCGGGCGGCGACCGGTCACAGGCAAGGTGGCCGGGGATTTCAATGGGGTCGAGGTATCGATCAACGACAGTATCGTGTGAAAGGGTCGGAGTATCGACCTCCCAAAATCCGCGTTCGGAAAAGAACGCACGTACCCGAGCCAAGAGATCGCTGCGGTGCTTCAGCATGTCGAGCAAACATGTGGGTCGAAAATCAGAGGAATACATTTGTTGGAATTAACTGATGACAGAACTAACTGACTACAACGACTATAATGTAACCTGTGAATGAATTGTTCGTCATTCCTACTCTGGTGTGAATGTTTGCCAGGGTGATATTGTCTTGTTTGTTTCGGATCAACTATGTGTGGACGATTTACATTGCGAACGAGCGGAGAACAGTTGGCTTCGTTTTTTCTGGCAGCCAGCATGGATATCGCGTTTCCATCGTTCAAGGCTCGGTACAATATCGCTCCATCCCAAATTATCGCGACCGTGCGTTGGTCGATCGAAGAGAAAAAGG
This sequence comes from Planctomycetaceae bacterium, assembly GCA_024642765.1. Lineage (GTDB taxonomy): Bacteria > Planctomycetota > Planctomycetia > Pirellulales > Pirellulaceae > BJ22. The sequence continues at coordinate 7,040 of JAHEAM010000037.1, read as the reverse complement.
CCGAATTCGCACCGATGCGTTGGGGCTTGATCCCTTCCTGGGCCAAAGACGCGAAAATTGGATACAAAATGATCAATGCCCGCAGCGAGACCTTGGGCGAGAAGCCTTCGTTTCGCGCCGCGTTGAAGCGCCGTCGTTGCTTGATTCCAGTTGATGGATTTTACGAATGGTTAACCGACGGAAAACTAAAACGCCCGTTTTTTATTCGCCGACCAGGTGATCGACCGATGGTTTTCGCAGGAATCTGGGAGCAATGGAATGATCTATCAGGAGCGATCGAATCCACAACGATCATTACCTGCGCCGCCAATCAATTCATGACAGACCTCCACGAACGCATGCCAGTGATCCTCGAACCATCACAGTTTCATGACTGGTTGGTAGACCCCAAGGACATCGAAAAAGCCGATTGGAGTTCCTTTTTTAAGGCCGTGCCGGACGAGTATTTGGAACGCCACGAGGTCGCTCCCATCGTCAACTCACCCAAAAACGAAGTGCCCGATTGTATTGTCGAGTCCAATGGATTTTTGTTTTAGCTTCGGGCCTTCGCTCAGTGCCTTTCCAAGGGGATGATTCTTTTTCGAACCCGACTCCCCAGCGTAACTTTCAAGTTCCGTATTGTGAGAACGCAGCGTTAGCCCTTAAACTTACATTCCACTTCCTGCTAGCCCGAAGTCTCAACAAGAATCGACATGACAATCAAAAATACAAACGCCTTCGAAACTAATGAAAATGAGGAAAACGATGGCTCAGCCTCGAATGAGGTGCTGGAGCAATTGGGCCACGGCATCGGGCAGTCGATTTGGGGACCGAGCTTTCAAGGTCTCTTGTGGACCAATTGGTTGACGGCGATCAATGATAATGTCTTTCGGTGGTTCGTTATTGGATTTGGTAAGCAGTTCTTTTCTCCGGAACATCATGCGCTGGTTCTGGCTTTGGGGACGGCGATGTTTGTCTTGCCTTACTTGGTGTTTGCCGTGCCAGCCGGTTGGCTTGCGGACCGTTTTAGTAAACGCCAGGTCATCGTAGCCTGTAAGTTTGCTGAAATCGTCATCATGTCATTGGCCGTTTGGGCAGTAACTATGCAGAACTTCAATCTGTTGATGGCCGTCGTGTTTTTGATGGGAGCTCAAAGTGCGTTGTTCGCACCGGCCAAGATCGGAACGATTCCTGAGCTATTAGACGAAAAGAAAATATCGGCCGGCAATGGCCTTTTTAACCTTGCCACCTTATCAGCTACTGTGATCGGAATGAGTTTGGGCGGATGGTTGGCGGATTTCACCGCGCCTACCGGTCAAAAAAACTTGTGGGCCACGGCGAGTCTTTTGATTGGAATCGCCACGATTGGAACGATGATTAGTTTCCTGGTTACGCGATTGCCTGCCGCAAACCCAGGATTGAAGTTTCCCGTCAATGTTCCGTTTGCGATGATTCGAGATTTTCGCGAACTGTTTGGGAATCGCAGGCTGTTTCGCGTCGCACTAGGGGTAGTCTTCTTTTGGGCCTTCGCAGCACTGGCCCAAATTAATATCGATTCGTTTGTCGACGAGAGTGGTGCGTTTTTGGAGTCTGAACGCACCCCGATGCTTGTGTCGCTTGTTCTAGGAGTTGGTTTTGGCAGTGTCATGGCGGGTATCGCATCGCGCGGGCGAATTGAGCTGGGGCTCGTGCCGTGGGCGGCCATGGGAATGATTGTTTTTTGCGTGTTTCTGTATTTGTCGCCACGATTCTTCAAGTTTGAAATTGCCCCGCACTGGCAACAAATCTATGCGTGTGTTGGTCTAGCGTGCTTGGGCGTAAGCGGAGGTTTCTTTGATGTTCCGCTTTCCAGTTATCTGCAAGAACGTAGTCCCGCACGTAGTCGAGGTGCAATATTAGCAGCATCGAATTTTATGTTGTTTTCTGGCGTGATCGCAACCAGCGCAATCTTTTTTGCCGTTCGCCAGCCGACCTGGTCTTCAACTGTAGCCGTATTGCCAAACGAGTATCAATTGACTTCGCTGGACGCCGCTGCACAACAATCTGTCAACACGGCAATCGATGATATTCGTCAACACTTTGGGAACGACGACGCGGCCACGGTCCTTGCTGAAGCTGCCAATAAATTTGGTGGCCGCACGCGTTCGGTGTTTATTGTTCAATCTGTTTTCGACGACATGCAAAAACGTCACGAAAAGGAGCTCGAAATAGATGTCGACACATACAATCAAGCTTTGAATTTGAACAGTGTTGAACTCGACCAGTTGCATGGCGGTGTTCCGCCCATCACGCCCCGCACGATCAAAGTCATTTCACGCACTGTAGGGTCTCGACCATTCTTGTCGAGTCGCCAAGTCTTTTTGTTGATGGGCTTCTTGACGTTGCCAGTCGTCTTATACGCTACCTATCGACTGGGCCGGCAAATGGCAAAACTTGGATTCTATTGGCTGGTGCGGCTGATTTACCGTTTCCGAGTTCGTGGAGAAGAACATTTTCCAGCCGAAGGCGGCGGGGTAGTGATCGCAAATCATACAAGTTGGCTGGACGCAACACTGCTAATGGTTTCATCACCACGACACATCTACATGATTGCATGGTCCGGTAATTTCAAAAATCCACTAATGAAGTGGTTCGCAAAATTTGCTGGGATTATTTTGATATCGGGTGGACCCAAGTCGATCCTCAAGGGTTTGAAGGAAGCACATCGCCACTTAGCCAATGGCGAACTTGTGGGCTTGTTTCCCGAGGGTGGATTGTCGCGCAATGGGCAAATTAAATCGCTTAAGCCTGGTGTGTTGAAAATCATTGGCGACATTGATGTGCCGGTGATACCAATGTATATCGATGAGACCTGGGGTACTTGGTTTAGTTACGGCGGTGGACCAGCATTCAAAAAGTTGCCCAAAGCGTTTCGGCAAGGCGTCTCTGTTCATATCGGTGAACCTATACACCAACCATTCGACTTGTTTCGCATGCGCCAAAGCATTCAACATCTCAGTGCGACGGCGGTAAAGCATCGTTCCGGAAAGTTTGTTTCTCCGGTAAAAATGTTGATTCGATCCTGCAAGAAACGTTTGTTTCGATTTAAAGCGGGCGATTCACTTGGCCAAAAGCTCACTGGCGGTAACCTGTTGATGCGCTGTTTGATCTTACGCCGTTTGCTACGCAAACACGTGCTTGGTCCCGATGAGAAATATGTCGGTGTGTTGATTCCACCAAGTACGGGCTCCGTAGTCGTCAACCTTGCATTGGCTCTTGATGGTCGTGTGTCGGCAAATCTAAATTATTCAGTGTCTCCAGAAATCATGGACTTCTGCATCGAAGACGCGAAGATCAAACATGTTTTGACTACCGACAAAGTTCTTGAGAAATTTTCGTTCGATTTCGGTGACCGGAAAACTTTGTTGGACGATTTACGCAGTCGCGTTTCGACTTTCGACAAGATCGTTTCGGCGTTTCAGGCTTTCGTTTTGCCAAAATTCGTGCTGTATTGGCTGTTAGGTGTTAATCGTATCCAACCGGATGACTTGCTAACGCTCATTTATACGTCCGGGTCAACGGGCAGACCGAAGGGTGTGATGTTGACGCACGAGAATATTGCATCGAATGTGATTGGCATTGAACAAGTGGCAAACCTCAACGATGACGATGTATTTGCGGGTGTGCTGCCTTTCTTCCATTCCTTTGGCTACATGGCCTCGCTGTGGGGAGCGATGTCGCTGAATACTTCAGGGGTCTTTCATGTTAGTCCCCTGGATGCAAAACAGGTCGGCAAGCTGGTTGAAACCTATAAGGCGACACTCTTGTTGGCTACACCGACATTCTTGAGAACATACATGAAACGTTGCACGCCAGAGGAATTTAAGTCGCTGCAACTCATAGTTGTAGGCGCTGAAAAAATGCAGATCGAATTGGCTGATTCCTTCGAGCAGAAATATGGCGTGCGCCCGATAGAGGGGTATGGCGCTACAGAATTATCACCATTGGTTGCAGTCAACGTTCCCGAATCGCGTCGCATGGACAATTTCCAAGTCGACTGCAAGGAAGGAACTGTTGGACGACCGATTCCAAACGTTGCGGCCAAGATTACTGATTTGGATACAGGCGAAGAACTAGGTGTTGACCAAACGGGAATGCTTTGGATCGCGGGTCCCAACGTCATGAAAGGTTACTTGAATCAACCCGAAAAAACTGCAGAGGCAATCGTTGACGGTTGGTACAAAACGGGTGACGTCGGCTTGATTGACGAAGATGGCTTTATCAAATTGACAGGCCGTATGAGTCGCTTCTCAAAAATTGGCGGCGAAATGGTGCCGCACGTGACGATCGAAGAAGAACTGTTAAAGCTCGCGAATAGCGCCGATGAACTGCAATGCCTCGCGGTGACTGCCGTTCCTGACGAACGCAAAGGGGAACGATTGATCGTATTGCATACTGCGCTGGAGACGTCCATTGACGACTTACGAGCCGGGCTGTCAGCTGCCGGAATGCCGAATCTTTTCATCCCATCCAATGACAGCTTCTTCCAGGTCGAAAGCATACCCGTTCTCGGTACCGGAAAACTCGATCTGAAAGGCTTAAAAGACAAAGCGCAAGAATTGACCAAAGTATCCTAGCAGTTGGCTAGGGCTGATTGTCTATCGCCTTTTGTCGTAAGTTCGTCGATTTTGCAACACGATTGGCAAGTGTGCCATGTTGTGACATTAATCCGAATCACCGAGGTGAAATTGGGTGACTGGTGCTAATGGCGCAAATTCGATTTCTTGCTCCTTTGAACTTGGAGTTGACGTCGTCAAAGGACCTGATGGTTGATTATGTGGTTTCAAGTTCAACAACTTGCCCACCGCCTGAAACAAATTGGAACGCGGTTTGGCGCTTTCAGGTGAATCGTCCAATTCACCACTTTGATCGCTTTGCTGCATTTGTTGTGCGTTTGAATTTTCATTGCGCGAGTCGTTTGACAACGAGTTTTTGGAAGGAATGCCCAAATTCCGCGTGTTGGGTTTTGAATTCAATAGGCCAGTTGGGCTTTGTGTATAGTCCGATTGGCTTCTCGAGTCGTCGTCTTGGTTGAAGTAAGGATTTGTGATGTGTGTTAGCCCTGTGAGTTGTATATTCGCTTTTTCTGAAAAGTTGTTCCAACCGGAGCTCGGAAAAGACTCAATCGGCGAACGTTCAGTAGTTTTGACGCCAGTGGCAGTTTGAATGGAGGGCGTTTTATTCTGCTTTAGTTTGCCGGCGGTTTCTTCGACCCTAACTTCATGCAAGTGTTGTATGGAAATTTGCATTGGGTCAGATTCAGGGGCATGGGAAACTAAAACGATTTCGCGAACCGTCGCGGGAACCACCAACCTCATTCTCATTTGCGATTGCCCGGCGATAACTGGCTCAAGATTCACTTGATAACTGCCGCTCGATTGGTCCATTGGAGTAGCGTGTGATTCAGGAGAGTTTGAATTAATAGTGGAAGGCAATGGTGTGAGTTGTTGACCGCTAGCCGGTAGGACTAGGCACACGATAAAACTTGCAAATACGACTTGCCGAATCGTCTCAACAATCATGAGTAAACCCAACTATTGACGTTCTTCGTGTACTAAGAATTTGTGACATGCTGCGAAAGGCAATGGAGGTTTATGAACCATCATCGGCTTTTTCATGTAGAAGTGAGCGCTCACACTCATAGTCCGCCTAAGTATTATCTTCGGAATAATTGGAAAGGTCAGCGTGTCAAAAATCACCGATTGTTGCAGAGAAAGGCACATGCCTTGCGACCTGATCCTTACAATCGTCACATCTTCCGATTTTGGACCGAATCGCTAGCTAGGATTTGGTCTCAGAAGAAAATATCGATCGTTCTGGGCAAAAACGATAAATAGATCGATATCTCGGCAAGTATCAAAGTTCTTCGGCAACAAAATTCCCGCCCCAATTAAAACATGGTCTGGTCACCCGATTCACAGGAAGTCGTCTTGGAGAATCGAAGGAGTCAACGAGTTAATGTAGTCAGAGCCATCTGGCAATCGGCAATTTTTTAATGGCAGGTATCGGTTGATTCAGAGCTTTTTTGGATTGGCTTTAGTTCTCAGTCGCTGCTGGGGTTGTTTCTGTTGGCGGATTCAAGAGTTGATCGATTGCCGCCTTGAGTTTGGCTTCGGTATCGCTAGATCCTCCGGATTTTACAAATGCCACTTCACCCTTTTGGTTAATGACAACTGTTAGTGGAATAGATGACGCGCCATATTTTGCTCCAATCGTTCCAGAATCTAGTCCGACAGTCATCGTCCAATTGCGTTTGGTCAAAAACTCTTCAATGGTTTCCTTTGACTCTTCTTGGTTCATCGCAACCAAGATCACTTGGTCTTCCGTATAACCGTTTACGACCCCAGCGATTTTGGGCAGTTCGGCGATACATGGACCGCACCACGTTGCCCAAAAATCTAGGATCACAATTTTTCCTTTGTGAGCATTCAATGTGAATTCTGTTCCATCCAGCAGTTTCACGTCCGCATTCGGCGCTGCTTTACCAACCAAGGGAGAATCACCGCCGAACATTTGACTGGACTCAGATCCGTCGGCAGTTTCCAAAACGGGAGCGGGAGCGATATGGGCCTCCCAATCTGAATACGGCACGTCCCGCGCTTCGGACGCAAATTTACCCATCCGCAACTCACATATTTCATCAAAAGGAATTTCACATTTCCCTAAAACGGCAGAGTCGCCGGTTAGGACACCATCCTTCGAAGAAGTCAGCTCAAGCGTCATCTGCCTGTTGCCTTGCATGATCACCTGCACAACCTGCCGTTTGTTTTCAGACGGCGCGATCACCTCGACCTTTTGCTGCGCTTTTGTTTCGTCCTTTTCTTCGAATTCATTTGTGTTTGGCTCGTTGTTGGTGATTTCGTTGAGTAACGCGTCCGGGTGCAACCACACAATGCTTGAAATCAATGAGCGTGGATAATGTTTCTGCTCTTCGAAAGATCGTACGACTAATGAGTCTTTGGTCAGCGAAATCACATCGCCGCGCAACAAATCCGAGTTTGTTGCACAAACAATATGCTGAG
>JAHEAM010000441.1:2925-3736 GCA_024642765.1 Planctomycetaceae bacterium | reverse complement strand
CTGAATTGCCATTCCCGAACCATAAACACCCAATAGTAAATACGGTATTAACAACACGATAAGAATAGGGAATAGAATATAGCCGACGATTGGGCTGTCCAATCGGTCTCGAAAAAACTCTATCTGTGTCGTGTAGCCATACCGTTTCCCAAAGGACCACAGCTTGATTCCCACCAAAAAGAAACACAGCGAGTGGATAATCCCGCTGGACGACGCGAGCATTCCATAAACACCAATCCCGTCGCGAAATGCCTGTCCGCTGGAACCGACCATCGCAAACGCTGTCATGGTCGTTCCAAAAAGACTTAGCAACAAAAAAACGGGGCCAATGGAATGGCTGGCCAACAGATAATCATTTTTCGTTCGACGTCCGAAAAAACTTGCTGCAATGCCAACGAACACGAGCAGTATCAAGTAGGCAATGATAATGAGGAGACGCAGTTGCGAAGCATTCGAGAAATCAAACATCTTTAGTTCATTCCCTTCGAAGTTTGTTGAGTCTCTGCACTAGCCTCTTCGACTAAATCCTTCGGCCAACAAAAGACTGTTGCCAAAAACCACAGAATCCCAGCGACGATCGATACAAGAACGTGGTAAAACAATCCAATCGGAAAAAACCCCCACACAAGCGTCGCGTCCTGCCAATACCAAAAATCCTGATGGGCGAGAATGAGCAATACAATTAGGCTCCAAATCAGAATCCGCATCACTAGGGTTCCTCAAAAAATTGTCAATTGCTTGCAACTATTTACTAAAAGCACATGTCCACCGGTTCCATGTTCACCAGTACATGGCGGTGATGCCAATCATG
>JAHEAM010000441.1:1733-2915 GCA_024642765.1 Planctomycetaceae bacterium | reverse complement strand
CGCGGCGACACCGAAACTACGGTCGTCAATCCTAATTTCTTAATGCAGCAATCGCTAGACAACGATTTCCAAAAGTTCAATGGCTGGCTCGTTGTCGCAGTAAATCATTGCCGTTCGGCCATAACAGTTCCCGTCTGTCGACATCTGTAATCGATTTTGCAAGTATGCCGACGGTTTGATGCGATACAAATTCTGCAATCTCACTTCGCGGTGAACATTGTTTTCAATCAAAACTCGCCCCAATGGCTGCATGGCTTGCTCGATTTGATGCACAACACTCTTTTTTATCTTGGAAAAGTCTAAGCGGACAATTCCATACTGCACAACCTTGGCTCGCGATTGCGTCGGTTCGTTCATCTCCGGATTTGTGTGTGTGCGCAAGAGAATTTCACGGCTATATCTCGAACCGATATGCCGCGTATTCAAGACCTCGACATCGAGTAACGTGTTGTAATACTTCTCCAGAGTCACCGTCATGTGGTGATTGTGGGCAAGCAATTGCCTGGGAACATCTGGCAGCTCCATGGCACTTACAGTTTTCAGACTCCCGAGCGACTCTCGATTCGAGAAAAACAAACCCGTTAGCTCGTCCACATCGACGGAATTGGCGAAAGAGGCCCCCAAGGAATTAGCTCCGAGATGAAAAGTTCGGAAGAAGTGGCCGCATCAATTGGAAATGATCGGTAACGTTTCCGAAAAACTCAGCGTTTTGATTTCGATCGTTGGCTTAACATCATTCGAACGATCCAGAACGCTGTCGATAATATAATACAACAACCGTCGCAAATCCTCAGGTCCGACTTCGTCAGCAATCGCTTCGGCTCGGTTTTGGTGTTTGTCAACAAGTTGGTGGGCGAGGTTGAAAACATCAGCCTCGTGAAAGAGCTGACGCGCTCGATTGATTCTAACGGTTTCGCTCATGTTACTGCGCTCGACCAGGGAAATCAGTTCAGCCTGTCGCTCCAAATCAAGACCTTCCAAAGCCAATGCCCATAGTACCGTAGGGCGTCCGTTTAGCAAGTCCGCACCGGCTTTCTTCTTATTGTCCAGATCCCCCTCCCAGTCCTTTAGATCGTTTAAGATTTGAAACGCAACGCCTAAGTTCCTGGCGTACGAACGAAACGGAGCCGCGTATTCGTCAGCCTTATCTGCCAATCGAGCCCCGCAATACAGCGCGGCTTC
>JAHEAM010000441.1:0-1723 GCA_024642765.1 Planctomycetaceae bacterium | reverse complement strand
TTTTTAAGGCGTCGATCGGTTTGATGCGTTTGTCACTGCGGTCTCGCCAAAACAGCTCAGCCCCCTGCCCTTCGCACAAACGTTGATGAGAATCTGCCAAGAAATCCAAAATGTCAGCCGCCTTAGCTGCCCCCAATACATTGCGGTCGCGACTCACCAATCGGTAACCCAACCCTATCAAGAAGTCTCCGACGTTAATTGCCGACGGAATTCCGTAGTGCCGGTGAAGTGTTTCATGACCATAGCGATATTCGTCGTCATCCTGGATATCATCATGGACCAACGAGGCCTTGTGAAAAGTCTCGATCGACATGGCAGTTCGCTTTACAGAATCCGAAAGTTCCTGTGTCGCGGCATGTCCACCTGACATCGTACATCGTCCCCCTGTCAGCGCATCATAAACAGCCAGCAATATGAATGGTCGGGATTGCTTGCCGCCCCGGCGAATGAAGTCGAACGCAAGTTGTTCGGTTGCAGAAATAGGGTCGATATCATTCATCGACCTGTTTTCGATTTGTTTCGTCTCACTCGATCGAGTCGCGGGACACAGTCGCTCGAATTCGTTCGTCTCAAACATTGCCGACGAAGCTCGCATCAAGTGAACGTAGGTCCGTGTCTTGCGTTCCGCGTGTTCAAATGGAACTCGAATCATTTGATCCACCCAATCTTCGTCAACGCTGGTATTTCGGCAATCACTGGAGAGTAAAGGAGTTGCCATACAAGGAATTCCAGCCAACAAGATTTTATCGATCGCTTTCTCCAAAACGTTGAGACAAGCCACACCCACGATGGCGTCAACATGTCCACTAACAATGATCTTGAGAACGATTGGCGAACCCTCGGCAACCAAGACTTTGTACCCCAGTTCTTCCGCGGTCGAGCGAAAGTCTGCAATGTTACAGGCTCCACATTTCTTGCAGGCTAGGCCATATTCGTCGTAGTCGGCAGGGCAACCCTCAGCATGTTTCAAACAGTGTGGCAACAAGAACAAACGTCGATTGTAGGGAATCGATTCAATTTGTTTCTCCCAAAACGTACTACTGAGAATCACCATTAACCAACCAACATACCCCTCCGGCAATTCATGTTGTTGCAATATCTGCCGAGCGACGGTTTCCATTTCGTCTTTGGTCATGGGACGGGAACTGTCGAGTTTGTTAGTGATCTGGCTGCATTTCTCGCGAAGTTCGTCGCGCAACTGTTTGGTGTCGGGGACCAACTTCAAATGGCTTGTTTTCCGGCGACGCGAAACGCGTTTTGGGCTGTCGGTACTCAATTGAATATATTCCTTAAACAGACTTTACCGATACCATGATCTTGCACCTGAAGTAACCGCAAACCACGCCCGTTCAAAAACAACCGATGGCGATTTTGACGCAGTTTACCCTTGAGCACAGGAATATTTCCTTATCGAGCCTGATTTTTATTTGATTCTTTTTGAACCGCTCGTCCCAAAGCAGCAAGGCCGAACACAAGCGGATAATGTTGTTCGTAATACCAAAGTTTCGCGAAATAAAAGCCAATCGGACGGGCCACGAAGAAGTCTTGCGCCGCCGTCGCTAGTGACAACCATTCCATTCCACGTTCAATTTGAGCCGAATCACATTCGTCGCCAAACGCCATCAAACTCTCCAAACAAAGCGCAGTCTCTTCGAAAGTTCCGCTTCCCAGGCGTTTGCCCGCGACACCAGAACCCAAAGCAGAAACACATTCTAGCGTGGAA
>JAHEAM010000440.1 GCA_024642765.1 Planctomycetaceae bacterium | reverse complement strand
CAACTATTTTCCAAAATCGGAGCTTGTTCAATGGCGAAACCACATCGCAAACTTAAGAAGGCCAACCACGGTGCTCGACCCGCAAATGCAAAGGCAAAAAAATCCAAGCGAAAGAAAATCAAAACTTAATCTTTTGCATGGTTTCTCTAGCAATTCAATCGTTGTTTGACTGTCGGTCGTTAGGCGCATTCGTTGGCGCTCGCTTTTGCGTTATTCAGCTGACTGTCATAGCTATTTAATAAGCTCATTTATTTACCACGATTGATAAGGAATTCGAAAGTGGGTCGCCGAATCCTGCCTAAGATGGATCGTTCCGTTGACTTCAGCGGACACTATCGTGAACTTGCAGATGTGGCTCCAGATTTCGAGTTGCCGAATTGGTTCCCGATGCCAGGACCGTTGGAAATTGAGGTCGGCAGCGGCAAAGGGCTTTTTTTGTTGACACAATCCGGTTTGTTTCCGGAGCGGAATTTTCTCGGCATTGAAATTGCCAAAAAGTACGCACGTTTTTCAGCGTATCGACTTGCAAAATTTGAACGAACCAACGCCAAGATGATTCGAGGCGATGCGATTAAGTTTATTCAAGAAAATGTTGCCGACAATTCGCTGGCGGCGATGCATGTTTATTTCCCTGACCCATGGTGGAAGGCAAAACATCGGAAGCGACGTGTCGTCTCAGAAGAACTTGCACGATTGGCCGAAACCAAATTATTTGTTAACGGCGAACTGCATTTCTGGACCGATGTGCACGAGTATTTCGAAACCGGTTGCGAGTCGATTCTTGCCGCTACCCAATTTTTGCATGGTCCTATTGGAGAAGAACCCTTGCTTGAAAACGGTGATTTGCCCTACCGCACACATTTCGAACGCCGCATGCTCAACAACAGTCATGACGTCTTCCGCTGCAAATTCATACGGCGATTGGATGCCCGCGTCGCCGATTCATCGGTACAAACTCAATCATAGCCCCCACTTGGCAATTTCGGGGTACATGTCGAATTGCACCCGTTGAACTCTTTTGATCGTTCAACTGTTGGTACAATGGAAAGTGGTTTCGGTTTGGCTGGCCAATCGATGCCACTATCCTTTTGAGTAATTCCAAGTTGACTTCGGTTTATGAAGATCAAACATATCACTTTAGGTTCGCTGATCGTTTGTGTCGTACTTTTTGCGACCGCGACGCCTTTATTTGCGCGGATTTTGCAGACTGTAGCTTCCGAACCAAATGGAGAGGCCATTTGGCGAACGCAGTGCATCGAGTGCCACGGCGAACGCGGCCAAGGCGTCGAGGGCAAATATGAACACCCAATTACGGGCCCAACAACGCTGGACGAGTTGGCCTCTTTTGTCGAACAGACCATGCCTGAGGAAGATCCCGATCAATGCGTTGATGTGGCTGCAAAAGCTGTAGCAACCTTTTTGTTGGAAGGCATTATCTCACCGACGCTCACTAATTCCAAACCGCGTCTTGAGCTCATGCACCTTACGACCGCGCAGTACAGAAACGCCGTTGCCGATTTGTTTTTACCAGTGCCGGTGGAATCGAATAATGACGTCAAGCATGGTTTGCTCGGCAAATATTATGACGCACGCAACACAAATCCTGAAAAGTTGATCCTAGAACGAATTGATAATTCCGTTGACTTTAATTGGCAAAACTGGAGTCCTGCCGATGGATTTGAAAACACCGACGAGTATTGCATCGCTTGGGAAGGCTCAATTTTCGTTTCGGATTCTGGAGACTATCGTTTCTTTGTCGAGTCCCCTAATGGATACGAACTATCCGTCAATGACCTTTCCGAACCGTTAATCGACAACTGGGTTTCCACGGTTGACGAGCCGGAAAAATCTGCGAGCTTGCATTTATTGGGCGGTCGCTGGTATGCGTTACGGCTCAAAGTGTTAAAAGTAAAAGACCCTGTCGTCTCCGTGCACTTGCGTTGGCAGCAGCCTCACCGCCAAAAGAACGAAATCCCCCTCACGCGTCTCCGTCCAGAATCGTCCGCGCCGGTTGTTCTCGTCCAAACACCATTTCCGGCTGATGACAGCAGCGTTGGGTATCCGCGTGGGACACTTGTTTCACCCGAATGGGACCAAGCGACAACCGAAGCCGCAAATGAAGTTGCCGAAACCATTCAACGACGTCTACCAAAGTTTCTAAACGTGAAACGTGAAACGGAAAATTTTCGCGAGAAAGCACTCCAATTTTGTGATCGAGTTGCTCGATCGGCTTTTCGGCGAACGTTAACGGAAGTTGAAAGAAGACTTTACATTGATTCCTTTTTTGAATCGACACCAGACATTCAGTTGGCTGTTAAGGGTTCATTGATGGCGATTCTCAAATCGCCCTGGTTCTTGTATCTCGGTTTGACGCAAGATAACGCCGCACAAAAACAAAATACGGAATTGGCTGCCCGGCTTAGTTGGCGAATCCTCGATTCGTTGCCGAGCGACGAATTGGTTCACTTTGTATCGGCGCCAGAATTCAGCGACTCAAACGCTCGGCGCGAATACTTAAAATCTCTGCTGCAATCTCCGTTGGGCCGCAGCAAATGGCGAGCGTTCTTCACGACGTGGCTCCGGATCGATGATGCTGCGGGACTATCCAAAGACCCTGAGGCCTACGTTGACTTTAACCACGAACTTATCGATGACTTGCAAGAATCGGCCTTACAATTTGTTAATGAAGTTGTATGGAGCGAGTCGAGTGACTTTCGAAATTTGATGTTGGCAGATTACCTTTGGCTCAACCGCCGGTTGGCGACTTTTTATGCACCGACGCGACTCGATGAATTTTCTGAATCTCCTGCTTCCTTTCGCAAGATCAAAATGGACGCCAGCGAACGTTCGGGATTACTGACGCATCCGTTGCTGTTGAGTCAATTGGCCTACTACCGATCGACATCGCCCATACATCGAGGCGTTTTCGTTTCGAGGAACATTTTGGGTATTGCATTGAAGCCACCACCTGTGGCCGTCGAACCGTTAGGCGAAGACTACGATCCAAACATGACAACGCGTGAACGTACAGATTTCCAAACAAGCCCCGAAAATTGCATGTCCTGCCACCGGGTTATCAATCCGTTTGGCTTTGCATTGGAACGCCTTGACGCGGTTGGCCGCATACGCGAATCAGACCAAAACAAGCCTATCAATGATCGTGTGCATCTCGTGAATTTCGCCAATGTAGATATCGAACTTTCGGGCGCACGCGAGTTGGCCGAGTACTTGGTCGGCCAGCGAAAAACGGCGAGTCACTTCGTCGAAACGATATTTCATCATGCGGTCAAACAACCCGTGGCCGCATTTGGTGCGACAGAATTGGATCGATTGACAGATTTCTTCGTTGAACACGATTACAATATCCAAAACCTAATCGTAGAAATTGCCATTAGCACATCCATCTTTGAACAATCGATAGCGCAGGACCGTGACAATGCTAAATAACGACATCACGCGACGAGATTTGATGCGGCAATTGGGACTTTCGGCATCCGCTATCTCGTTGGTCGGTTGGTTGCCAAGTCTGTCTTCGGCTAATTCAACGAAACTCCAGGAAAAACCGCAGCGAATCATTTGGGTCTTCAGCCCAAACGGCGTGATTCAAGATGCGTTTTGGCCAAAAGTAACGGGCTCAGAATTCGAATTGTCCGAAATACTGACGCCCTTGGCCCCCTATCGCGACCAAACGTTGGTTTTAAAAGGGATCGACAACCGTGTTCGCGGCGACGGTGATGATCATATGCGGGGCATGAGTTG
>JAHEAM010000439.1 GCA_024642765.1 Planctomycetaceae bacterium | reverse complement strand
CCGGATTGTCATATGAAAATCAGCAGCGGAATTGTTGCCTAGTCTTGTTCGGTAGACTTCGGCCAATCGGCGATGTGCCAGATATTGAAAACGGGGTGAGTTGAATTTAAGTAATCGTTCGTATGCCTCAACGGCCCTCTCGAATTCACCCGAACGTTCGAGCGCCAATGCCAAGTAGAAATGGGCTTTTGGCAACCGGTATAACAGCGTCACCGCGGTCAAAGAGGCATCGATTGCTTCATCGTTTCGTCCCCTGCGCAAATGAATACCGGCTAGTCCTTCATAGGCTTGGGGATAGTCGGCGTCGATCTCGATGGCGCGACGAAACGCTGCTTCGGCCTCCTGCAAACGCCCGCGATTGACCAGCGTTTGCCCTAGCGTGACGATTAAATTCGCCAGCCTGGGTTGCGCCGCCAACATCTGCGTAATCAGCTCATCGGCCTGCTCGCGTTCCCCCAAATGCATCAAACATTGCGCCGAAATTAACTTCGAGAACAACGGCATCTTTTCCCAATTGGGGTACAACTGCCGGATCGTTTGCAGAGCCTGAGCGTAGTGTCCCAACTCGAAGGCACAATACGAAAAACTCTTCCAGAAACGATCTTCCCACGGTACCGCTCTGACCAATTCCAAGAAAATCGCAAACGCCTCGTCATATCGATTCGTCGAGTAGAAGACTCGAGCTAAGTTGTAACGCAGTTCCATGGCCGCATCCTTCGCGGCTTTCTTGTGGTTGTCTGTGGGGTTGTCAATATATCCCAGCGCGGCAAACTGCTTTACCAGCTGGTCTTGTTCAACTTGTGGAACGGCCGCCAGTACGTTGGCACCACGCGGGTGCATTCCGGAATCACCCTCGACCAAATCCCAACTTGCAATCGTGTTCGCCGGTGTTGGGTCAATAAAAGCATCAAGCAGAACACGCCCATCCATGTCTTCACCCACCGACAGACCAGCGGCATGCAACAGTGTCGGTGTCACGTCGATAATACTTGCGCCGTATAGCCGATGATCGCGTTTGATTCCTGGACCGGAGATCAAAAACACACCATAATTCCGATGCCACATCGCAGGCCCTGCCGGCTCAAGCGGTGTTACAAGCGGTCGACCTCGACCCGATTGAAAACCATGGTCAGAAACAAGCATGACGATACAATCCGGACCGGCCAAATCGACCAAACGCTGCAAAGTCATATCGTGGAATTGGTAGGCCGAACGAATGACCTGTTGGTAGATTTCAAAATCTTCTTCACTCGTGTTTGGCATTCGGGGCGGATGGTACTGCATGAACGCATGGCAAAAGTGATCGATTGCATCTAAGTAAACTGCCGTGAAATCCCAAGGCTGCGTTTCCATCAAATGCGTCGTCACGGCGTGATAACTCGCGCAGTCGGAAAGTACCTTGGCCAACGTAGCGAGGCGGCGGTCTTTCGTTTGATCAATCTTGCCGAGTTTCGGAACAAATGGTTTGATGTCCTCGGTCGTCAGTTCTCGAATATCGATCTTGAAGTCACCCAATTCTAGCGCACGAGACTCTGGGTGAATCACGAACTTGCCGACTACTGGCTTGTTATCTTGATTCCGACCAATCGCGTTGAATAAATTGGTAACGATATTGCCATTGATAGGTTCGGCTGGGTAACTGGCCCACCAGCCAACGACATTGCTACGCATGCCGACTTGGTTGAATATGTTCCAGATCGCTTTGGTCGTTCGGCTAGTACTGGTCGACGGCCGAACTCCGTCGCCAGTGTCGTTGGGTTCAACGAAGCCGTGAATGCCATGTTTATCCGCCGTTTTTCCAGTAGCGATCGAATTCCAAAGCATGGGCGAAAGCACAGGTTGTAACGTTGCTAGGTTTCCCATCACGCCTTCTTCAATCAGGCGGTTCAACATTGGCAATTCACCGGCGTCTAGCATCGGGGTGATGTGCTGCCAATCGGCCGCGTCCCAGCCGACTAACAAAATCTTTTTGTTCTTTGTGCGTTGCATGGATTTGGGCGTCTGTTGAGCGCGCATAAAAAAACTGAAGACCAAATGGTCTTCAGTTTTAACAAAATTTGAAGTTTGGTTTAGGCTATGCAGCTCGCTTGCGGCGCCGGGCAACAATTCCAACCGCGCCAAGTGCTAACAATCCTAAGGCCGTTGGCTCGGGGACTGCACTTATTTGACCGGCAACAATCGACGAACCACGAGCATAGGCATAACGTGAAACGACGGCTTGAACCGAATTGAAGGCACCGTTGAATACAGTGCCTGTCACTGACAATTCTAGCCAGCCAACTCGCTCATTTCCCGTGCCATCCAAGAATTTGACACCCACGAATCCCGTTTGACCATTGGGAAACGAACCATAGAGATATGAGGAAAAGTATGCAGTGTATTGTTGTTGGAGATATCCAACACGTTGAAAGGTCCTGGCCGATATCGATTCGCCTGCGTTAAGATTTTTGACGCCGCCAAAACCAAGACCATTGGAGGCTACCGCGTTATTGACTGGAGCACCAGATTGTGCCCCAAGTCGAAGGAGGTTTGACGACGTCCCATATACGTTGGGGCCGAAAAGTCCCATGTCAATTGTGAAGTCTATTGTACCGTCATTATCCATGTCGATGCCAGGCGATTGAGTGCTTGTAAAAACAAGCTCACTGCCAGTGAGGTCGGTATAAATAATATCCGCGTTCGCTGCTGTCGCCGAAAACGTCGCACCGCCAATTCCCAGGGCTCCGCACAGGGCCAATCGCCCCAACTTGGTTTCACGATTGTGGTTGTTTTCCGTCAGCTTTTTGCTTTCGCCCATGTTGGCTCCGAGATTGGGAAGTGCTAAAGAAAGTGACCAACTGGAAAGGTTGCTCCATTCCTTCTATTTGCCCAATTTTAATTAAACCACCAGTTTTAACCAACCGGTAAATAACCCTTGAAGCGTCAGAAATCGACAAAAAACGTCGAACATTGTCGCCTAATTCTTTGCCTGCAAAACCGGCGCTGACCGCAAGATTTGAGCCGCTGTATCGATTCTTAGGATTGTGCCGTCAGCTCCAACGAATCGCTGTCGATTCAGCGCAGCTCCGTTCACCGGACAGAACAAATCGTAACTCGAAATTCAAGGCGGTCCCGCGCGCTAAGTCAATTTTCGAGCTGCTTAGGCGGCTCGTCGTTCTGAGTCCATGAGTTTACCCTCAGAGCCTGTCAATTCGAGCTTTGAAAATACCGCCCCGTCGCGCCAGATTGGAATAGCGGATTCCGAAAAAAGCCAAGTCGCAATGAAAGGCCCCACTGCAAAACGAACCCCTGAGAATTCGTTCTTCTTCGAAACCAAATACGATTGGTGGACATCCGTACCGTCCAAGCCCTCAAGATGGGGCCGAAGTGAATCGACGAGCTGCTCGCGAACTTTTGGAATGTCTGGTTGGCTAGTTGGAGTCATCATTGACATCGATATAGAATTCCACGATTTAGGCATTTCGGTCGCCAAAGCTCGGCGTGAGATTTTCGCGAGCTGTTGGCACACTTCGGAAAATGAGCTATTTTCTAAATCGGCATTACCAGCCAAAGAGTGAGCCTTCTGTCGGTGAGACTGGATTCTTTCCCCAACTTTTTTGAACCCAGTTAGCACAAAACTTACGACGCTAGCAGCCCAAAGACATCGAATTATTTGAAAACGAACATGCAAATCGCCCCGAACTTAATTGAATCGACACACTGGCTGGACGATCGCCAAGACGAAATGTTGGCGCTCATTAGATTACTCTGCGACCAAAATTC
>JAHEAM010000438.1 GCA_024642765.1 Planctomycetaceae bacterium | reverse complement strand
TTGGAACGACTCGTAACGTGCAATGCTGTGGTAGTTGAACTCAAGGCAACAATCGAATTTGGGAATCGCCAATTCTTTCAATGCCTTTTGAGCGTCATTACGCTCCTGGTCTTCGTCGTGAAACAAACGCATTACTTCGTTCAACGGGCAATCTGTGGGCTCAATCACAAACAGGAAACCATCTGGGCACAACACACGGATGACTTCCTCAAAGACCTTGGGATAAAGCCTTTCCGGAATGTGGTGCAGCGAGTAGCTGAAAAATATTCCATCGACAGATCGGTCGGGAACGGGAATGTGCTCCGCGCCCGTTTCTAAGAACTCCAACTTAGCGATCGGGGCGGATTGGCGATTGAGTTTCGCCTGGACGGGATCCGGGTCGATTGCCAATACACGAGCACCATGTTCTAGCAATGGCAGAGTAAATGCCATGCTACCGCAACCGGCATCGACCACGAATTTGTTGGCAAGTGAAATGTATCGAACGATTACGTCAATACTGTTGATCAGGCCCAGGTCTTCGGGCTTTTCCGCTTTTTCATTTTGCAAAGCCTTATCATCCTTTCTTCGCTTGATTGGGGCACCCAAAACAATTTTGGTCTAGACGAAACGATAATTAGCTACGTCATGTCAACGTAAAGCGAGTCAATCTACTTTGCTGAATCGTTAGTAACAACATTCGGTTGATGCAAGGCAGCGAGGGCTAGGCCGATCAGGCAGGCGAGGACTGAAAACAAAAGTGTGTTGCTCATCAGCCCGATGTTGCAAAGCAGACCGATTGCCAAAAACGAAGCCCAACGAGTTGGCAACAACCAGATCAGCCCGCCACATCCTTCGACGACGATCACAAAACGC
Source organism: Planctomycetaceae bacterium (assembly GCA_024642765.1). Lineage (GTDB taxonomy): Bacteria > Planctomycetota > Planctomycetia > Pirellulales > Pirellulaceae > BJ22. The sequence continues at coordinate 2,908 of JAHEAM010000438.1, read as the reverse complement.
GAGTAAGCACACGAAATCGTTTGCAACGCTGGCTCATCAAATGCCGCTCGCAACGAATTGAATAACCAATAGTTACGGCTCGAAAAATAGATATCGTAAAACACTTCGCCCGACCAATAGCCGGGAGTCCATTTACCAACGCTTCCACCCAACAATATCATTGACAAAATCACATGAATCAAGAAAGCGCTACGGACCATTAACGACTCGGCATCATCTCCCAAGCGACACACAAACCACAGACACCACATCGTGGTCCACCAACACGTGAAGAACGTTACGTCATTGTACGATTGCTGATGAACACACAGCACTGTCAGCCCGATGAGTGCGGTCGCAGCCGCCCAAACCAATAACCGTTTCGAGCGCCCGAGCGCCAACAGCCCTACCCCCAGCAGCGTTAATCCGTAGGCCGCTATCAACACTTCCGTCGACTGCAACCAACTCGGAAAAAAAGAATCGTTCAGCGGCAAATCGAAATAGATCTGAGTGAACCAAACGAAGTATTGAAGTTTCCATAACAGTGAAATCAACAACGCCACCGCCACGATTCGCAAAGCTGGCAAACTAGCGGCAACGTCTTGCGGAATCGCAACGTACTTTTCGCGAAGATCTCGTGATGTTGCAGGGAACGAGCCACGCGTGCTGGGCATCAATGCGTTCATCGCTCAAGCTCCACTGCCGCCATCCACATCGCACTAGATTCTCCGCCCTCTTTGTTAATAAATAGTACATTTTCGATGCGATAAGCGGTTACTTGTTCACTTTCCTGGTATCGCGATCGCAAGTACAGCCAACCTTCCTGGTCATAACGCAATCGACTCCAACGTCCGTCGGCGCACGTTGCCGCCCGCGCCGGAAAGTGATTAAGCATCAGCGTCTCGACGCCATCTCTTGGGTGGTCGACTAGGTCCGAGTGCTTCAATGGCTGCTTCGAGAACCAAATACGGTTTTCTAGGTTGTACATCGGTGGAATCGGCTGCTGTAAAACCCAACCTAAAAAGCTACCACTCCGCAGATGGAAACGCTCTATCGTGACGCGTTGGATGGTTGGAGAAAATGGAAGTGCCAATAACCAAACCGCAATGATGCAAATGCCGCTCAGCAGCATGAACCCATGACCATCCCGGTCAGCTCGACTTGCGCTGATAAATTCCAAAAGTCGCTTCATGGCCTACCACTGAATAGTTCTTATTATTGAACTGAATCGACCAGATCGAGAGGAATATTCGCCGCTGCACCGAGGATAACGATTGCACAATGCCAAACATTAAGGTCTAACAATCGTGTCGAATGCGCGGGCTTGGTATCACGAGAACTGCGGTTCTCGCAAAACTCCGGCTCGATAGCGGTGAATCAGTGGCGAGTGCCCAATCATGTAAAGCAACTCAGCGGGCGACGACACATTAAAAACCGCAAAGTCCGCTCGCTTGCCAGGTTCAAGTGACCCAATTTGGTCTTGCCGCCCCAATGCATAAGCGGCGTTAATGGTCATTCCACGAAGAGTTTCCTCTGGCGTTAAACCAAACAAATTGCATGCCATGTTGCCGGCGAACAACATCGAAAACAGCGGCGAGCTGCCCGGATTGGAATCAGTCGCAACCGCCATTCGGACTTGATTTTTTCTCAACCCCTCAATTGGCGGAAGCTGCTTCTCATGCAAACAATAAAAAGCACCAGGCAACAAATTGGCAACCGTTTTCGTTTTGCCAATAGTCGCGCAGTCTTCTTCCGACAGATATTCAAGATGATCGACCGATAACGCGCCCAAGAGTGCCGCCTCTCGAGCCATGCCTTGATCCGAAAGTTGTTCCGCATGGACCTTAATTTCCAAACCAAACTCGCGAGCCGTCTGCAAGACTTTGAGAGTTTGCTTTTTCGTAAAGGCCATCGTTTCACAAAACGCGTCAACTGAATCGCAGAGCCCTTCGGCTACAGCTGCCGGAATAATATCCCGGCAGATCAGGTCGACATAGGCGTCGGCGCGGCCCAAGTACTCTGGTGGTACGGTGTGTGCAGCCAAAAGCGTCGTCACGACGTCCACATCACCGTTCGTGGCCAGGTGCCGTGCCACTCGTAACATTTTCAATTCGCTTTCGAAGCTCAATCCGTAGCCCGATTTGATTTCAATCGTTGTAACGCCTTCGGAAATCAAACGCTCCAAACGTATCTGCGCCGAGGCGAACAACTCGTCTTCCGACGCCGCGCGTGTCGCTCGAACGGACGATAGAATCCCACCACCACTGGCTGCAATTGCGGCGTAGGACTCACCATTCAACCGCCGCTCCCATTCCGCAGCGCGGTTTCCCCCGTAAATCAAATGCGTATGCGAGTCGATCAAACCCGGCATCAACAGATTTCCGTGCCCGTGCACAACTTCGAGGTTTTGCTCAAGTGTGCCCAATTGCTGCTGCGGAACGATCCAGGCAATTCGGCCCGCGGCAACACCAATCACCGCATCGCGAACTAAGCCGTAGGCCGAATGCGGCTGCACAAAAACAACGTTGCCATCCAGATCAATAGCCAAACTAGCGCCGACGTCAGCAAATGTTGCGATGTGAAAGCCACTAAAAATTCTCTCAACCGCAGGCAGATTCATCGTTGTTTAACCCAAGTATTGATGGCGGAAAAAATGCTCGAGAAAACGGTTTGAACTTTGGCGGCCTTCGCATTTGACCATGCCAAGGTACGTTCATCGAGATATGTTGCTTGTGACAATTCAAGTTGAACGGCGTGCACGTTGCGTTGTGGCTGCCCATAGTGCCGCGTGATATAGCCACCGACAAAGCGACCGTTGAGTACCTGGGAATATTCTGGCGCGGACTCTAGCGTTGATATAATGGCTTGCGCCAGGCTTGGGTCAGCCGACAATCCGGCATTAGTACCGATATTGAAATCCGGTAACACT
>JAHEAM010000437.1 GCA_024642765.1 Planctomycetaceae bacterium | reverse complement strand
GCAACTCTAGGGCAATCAAATCACTTTCGATCATTGCCAAACCGGCACGTTCCAGTATTTCACGTCCACTCTCGGGGTTCGTCAACACAAACCGAACAATGCAGCACTCCGTTGAATCTTGAATGTTCAATGCGATGATTCTCACACCCGTGCCTCTGAACCGCCGTAAGACTTCGAGTAGTTGTCCAACGCGATTCTCCAAAAACACGGTGAATTGCCGAATCGTTGGGTAGTCTCTTCCGCGCATCGTATCAAAACCGATGGACGAGCCAGCATCATCTCCGTAGCTCATTTTATTCCTCGCATTTTCTAACAGAATCAAACACAATAGTTCCAGCGGGATCACCGAATGTTGAAAGACCTCGATTCATTTCAGGTCGATTTTCTCAATTCGTTGGTGTTTGTTCCTTGAAATTAAGAAACCAATTTTAGTCGGTTCTCTTGCGGTTCCCAAACAAATTCGCTTCAGGATTAAACTTTTTCCCGAACGGGATCGACCAAATTGCAACAAACGTTAAAGTTAACCAGATGCCGAATCCCTACTTCGAGGCGATCGAGAGTATTTGTTTTTTTCTCTTAGGTTAGAATTCCCCGTGTTATGAACAACTTATCGTCTACTGAATTTCCGTTGCGAACTCATCGTCATGAATTGCGGGTCCGCTACCAAGAAACGGACGCTCAAGGCCGTGCACACCACACCAACTACATAAACTATTTTGAGGTGGGACGAGTCGAGATGTTGCGGGCAGCCGGCTTCAACTACCGTGAGCTCGAGGCCAAGGGAGTTTTTTTGGTTGTTGTTGAGGTTCAATGCCATTATCGAGACGGCGCTGCCTATGACGACTTGTTGACGATTGAGACCCATTTGGATTGGGCGAAGGGTACTAGGATCCGGCACACCTACCGAATTCTCCGAGACGAACAGGTTCTAGCTGAAGGGCACACAGTCGTAGCATCCGTTAGTCCCGAAGGAAAAGTCTTGAGGTTGCCCAAATGGCTCCAGATCCGAAACGATTTAGAGGACCTGAGGTCGTAAGCGACGCTCACCGCACTACAATAATAAATGTGCCGGCCAGAATTGTGCTGGTCAGTAGATATATGCGACTAGATAAATGCGACGCCCCGTATTTATGTCCCTCTCAAAAGTGCCACGCTAAATTTTGCGCCATGTCCCAGTTTACTTTCGAGAGATAGTGTACCGCAATTCTTTTCGACAATTGCGAGGGCTATTGAAAGGCCCAGGCCCATGCCTCGGGCCTTTGTCGTGAAAAGCGGTTCGAAAATCTTTTCCAAGTTATGAATCGCTATGCCGGTGCCGGTGTCTGCGATTGAATAACTAACCAAATGGTCGCGCACCTCGGCGGCAATCGTGATCGTTCCTCCCTCGGGCATGGCTTCCCGCGCGTTTCGAATCAAATTCCTAAAGGCGATCGAGATTTGGTGCTCGTCAACCATCACCAATGGCAATAAGTCAGGGAATTCGAATTTGCATTCAACTGTTGGTGGCAAATCAATGCCTTTGATTACCGTTCGCAGCAATGCCTCAATCGCCAACGGTTGCAAGTTGGCCTCGGGCAATTTGGCAACATCAGAAAGTGCCGTGATAACGTTGTCAATCAACGAAACCTGTCGATCAATGCGTTCTAAATGCTCACGAATCTTTTCAGGAGCTGGGTTTTTGGCATTCAGCAGAAAGTAGGCTGAAGTTTTTACCGCATTGAGCGGATTGCGGATCTCATGCGCGATGCCTCCTGACACCTTGCCGAGCGTTGAAAATTTCTCGCTGCGCACGAGCTCTGCTTGTGTTTTTTCGAGTTGGACCGTTCGTCTCTCAACCAGGCGTTCCAAATCAGCCTTCATTGTTTCCTGCTGTTGGCGGACCAAGTTCTCGGCCTTGCACCGCTCAGAGACATCCAAAGCAATGGCGACAAACGCTGTTTGCGCCAAGTATGTTGACATCTGGAGATTGACGTCGACATTGTAAGTCGTGCCGTTTTTTCGCTCGTGAAGAGTGCTAAACTCAATACGCTCGACACTGCCAAGCTCAAGTGGTCGAATCAACGTGCGAAAGTGTTCTGGCGTGAATTCAGGCTTTATATCAACTGGAGTCAATCGCTGAAGTTCATCCAGCGAATATCCCAAATTTTCACGAGCACCTCGGTTCACTTGAATGAACTGCAACGACTGAGTATTGAAGATATAGACTTCGTTTAACGAGTCCTCGATGATTCTACCGAGCGAAATTTGCTGTTCTTCAACGTGCTTGAGTCCACTCAGATCGCGAATAAAGCCCGCGAATACTCGGTGCCTGTCAACTTGCACTTCGCTAACGGCCAAATGCATCGGAAACACGGAGCCATCTTTTTTTTGGCCAATAACTTCACGACCAATTCCAATGATTTTTGCAATCCTTGTCTTGAGGTAGTTGCCAATATAGCCATCGTGTTCCATTCGAAATGGCATCGGCATCAACATCTTAACGTTTTTGCCCAACATTTCATCCGAGCAATAACCGAAAAGCTTTTCGGTGGCGGGATTGACCGTCTCAATGTCTCCATTTTCAGAGATCGTGATAATTGCATCAACGGCACTATCATGAATCGCTTCGAGTGTCTTTTGGCGCAAGGCTTTATTTGTAGATTTGTTCACGGAGTATTACTTAAGCCTATACAACAGTTCAATTCGACGACAAAACGAAAGCGGAAAGTCATGCGTTACAAATTCGGAAAATGTACTTCAATGAATTCTTTAGCCTTCTCCTTATCTGTTGCGCGGATCACAATACCGATTTCAAACGTCCCGGTAAAACCGCCTTGTCGCTCGCCGTCGATGTGGTTTTCGATGCCATGGTCGGTCAACATATTGTGAATCAACTCTGCTTGAACAGGGTCCGCAACCGAAACCAAAGTGACAAGGTTGACGTCTGGATTCTGTATTTTGATTTTTTTCATGGTCGTCTTCCTCGACTGGCTTTTCAGTTGAAATCAACACACTTCTCTGACACTGCGCTGCCTCCGGACTTAATCCGAAGCGAATCGGGAGTCCGCGGCGGTGGAAAGTAACTGCAATTTGAGTACCAGTTCTTAAAACACGGTTGAGTGCATTCTAAGGCCTCGGCACGAGCGAAACAGTACATCCAGCGGGCGTAAACGCGCGCACTTGAGTTTGAATGAACAATTTTTGGCTAGTGATTATGGGTAGGTACCAAAATTGCAGGCAAATAGCTGTTCATAATCGTCGGATTGGCGTGTGCTCAAAGTTTCCATTGGCCGAACTGAACCTTTTTTAGTTGGAGGAATTATTACGATGAATGAAGTCTTGATTGTTTGCTTCGCCGCGATGTGTGTTTGTGGTTTGTATTGTTTTGTTTTGCCAACTTGGGACTTGATGCCGGGCAGTAAAAAAAACGCCAAAAGTCAATCGGCCAGAAGCAAACAAAGCCGGCAAAAATCCGCACAACCAAGTCACTAGCAAGTCACTAGTTTCGTAGGCTTCTACGCCGAAACAAAACTGATCGCGAACAACACTGGCCGAACTAGTGGCGCCCAGTCGATCCCTTACTGTGCGCTGATGGCTCGCCTTATTTTCGTCGTTTAAGCATGGAACTTTCTAGCAACGGTAGACAAAATGTTCGACCAGTCATTTTCGCATACTAACAAAAAACTTTAGTGCATCATTTTTACTTGCCGTTTTGGGCTCCAATTTGAAGCTAGTTCTAGCATTTGTGACGGCACCGCGACTGGGATCAGAGGGTCTTTTCTCTTTCC
>JAHEAM010000436.1:686-3767 GCA_024642765.1 Planctomycetaceae bacterium | reverse complement strand
GCGGCGCGCATCGCCGATACGAACATCGAGCATCATTAACAATTGAAAAAACCAAACTGTACTTGCGACGGGAGCAAATAATTGATGGGCTATTTCCGTCAAATTATTTTCCGGGTTCTTTTTTGATATTCTTCTGAGGCACGGGTTTAGCTGCCTCGAATTTCTAGTCTTCAGTCATTGCTGTGTTAGCCGCTTCTTCATCGGTTGGAGTAACGTGTTTCTCATCGCCCGGTTCGGCGGCATCCGACGGCAGACTGGGTTCGGTTTTCTTATCGCGGAGTGCTTTCAGCCAACTCTTGGCATCCTTCAATGCGGGCTCAAAACCGCTCGGGCCTTGCTCACCAGCTACAGCCAGTCGTCCATCGGTTCGCACCAAAAAAATTCGATCGGGATGGGCACGATAAGCTTGATTAACCAAGTTCTCCATACCGTCGATCACGCAGGGAATGGTTAGTTCTTTATCCGTGAATAATCGTTCCGCTGTTTGGCATCGGTCCCCCAATACTTTATGCTCAAAGATGTTCAAGTCTTTGGCATAGTCCACAGGCCGGCGTCCATCTGCGGCGTGGGCCTCAGTGATGTAAACCATTCTAAAGTCGACGATTTCTTGGAACTCTTCGTACATCGCTTGCAATTCGCCAACCTGGCGAAGAAAAGGCGGTCATGTATACGAGCCAAAAATCAAAATGACCGGACGTTTGCCGCGAGAGTCTCGCAGGTCAAAAAATTCGTCACCGGCAAGCGATGCGAGCTTAAATGTTGGCGCGTACTGACCGACTTTTAGCGAGCGGCCTTCGTCCCGGTTTTGTCGACGTTGTCGCTCTAGCCCCTGTTGTCCGCCTTGATTACGCTGTTGCCGGAGGTGCTGATTTTGTTCTTGACGCGCAGGGTTCTGCCCTTGGGCCAAACTACCGAAGGCAAGTAGGCTGACGACCATGACCAAAGTAAGTGAACTGAATCGTACTACACAGAATGTTCGCATACATTACTTCTCCTTTTCAGAAAACCAAATGAACTTAATGGCATGTTGCACGCCAAATACGAGTACCATGTATGCGAGTACGACGATATTTAAAATAACACCTGTAGTCACTGTCAGAAGTAAGATGCCTCCAAAACTTAAATCGCTAGATTGGATGGTCCAGCCCCAAAATTCGATTGCGATCAATCCTGCAAATAAATCAATATAAAATCCGACGGGTATGAATGTCGAGATGAGCATTCGGGTCCAATAGCCGATCAACATCGTACGGCGCGCGATTTTGTCGCGGCGAAAACCGAATGGGCGCGTCGCGTAATCTCCAATAACGTAGGCCACAACAAAGATCATAATCCCAATCAGCATCGGTGGCCAATTTTGCTTGCTGACATTCCAGCCCCAGAAAAATGAGGGAATGGCACTGACAGTGCAAACAATCGTCCATGTTGCAAGCGTCCTCACGAACGACGTATCCGTAGTCGAAAGTTTACCAGTTCGATCCGCGGCGGACGGGACGGACAAAGGTGAGGCATATGGGTTGGAATCTATTTCTTGGTTCACTAATCTAAAATACCGATTTTTGAATGCCAACAAAAAAGAGATCCAACCAACGTACCAAAAATGGGACGTGGGAATGTAGTACCAATGTGGAAAATGATCCTACATCGTCTTGCTACTTCCACTCGGGCAATTTTCGCCCAGGTGTCCACGGTGCACCCATGGCATCGAGTTTTTTGAGCAACGCAGGAACATCCTTTTCTACTGTTTTTTTCAAGTCGTTGATGACGGCCTCGAACTCCTCCGTTGCGATTTCAAACTGCCGCCGGTGCGTGCTGGTCGGCCCTTCCGTGCTACCCATGGCGCCGAACATTGCGTTTTGCAAGCGACCTTGTAGACCCGGCAGCGCGTCTTCGTTGCGTTTCGTTCGCGTTGGGTCCCCATTGAACTTCTCTTGAATGTCCACTAGGCGAAGTTGCAATTTGCGAATCTCCTTGCGAATTGATGGGTCGACTTCCGCCGCAGTGGTTGTCAGTTGATCGATCGCGGTCAGGTGTTCGTCGGCTTCATTGGCGAGTTGTGTTGCCGCCGCGACAGCATTCGCCAATTTGTTGACTTGGCGCACGAAGGCCATGATTTCTTCTCGATTGATGTCGGCCGTATCACCAAAGGTCAGCGGTTCGATTTCGAACTCGTTAGGTGCAAGAACTTCCGTGACCTCACCGTCCACCATTTGCGAGATTTCAACTGTATAGGTGCCTGGAATTGCAATCGGCGCAATTCCCGCGCCTCGTCGGCCGCCTCCCGCATGTCTGAAATCCCATTGTGTTCGCATCAGTCCCTTGCCTGTGCTCGCCGAAATTTTTCGAACAACTTTGCCATCCGAGTCTTTGATTGTCAGCCAGCGCGTTGGCGATTGTTCACGATCCTCGGCCTTGAGGTCTTCCCAGCTGGGGTAAGGGGCATCTTGTCCGCTCGCACTACGTTTTTGGTCTTGTGCGACTCGTTCGCTGGACTTCGTTTTCAACTCGTCTTTCAAGTGATACGTAAAGGTAACTCCATAAGCCGGGTTAGGCGCAGTGTAGTAATTCGCGCCTTGAAAACCTCGTCCACCGACTCCCATCGGTGAAACGACCTCGTAAATCATTCCCTTTTTGATTGGGAACATGTGGTTTTGATCCAGCAGCTCCGGCTTCAAATCGCGGAGCGGTGAGTAATCGTCAAGGACAAAAAAGCCGCGTCCAAACGACGCCAACACGAGTGCGTTTTGGTCGCGTTGGATTTCCATATCGCGAATGCCAACCGTTGGCAAACCTGACCGGAGTGCGAGCCATTTTTCGCCACCGTCAATCGTGAAGTAACAACCAAATTCTGTACCACAAAACAATAAACTGGGGTTCACGTCGTCTTGTTTCAGCGTGTAGACACTACCGCGCTCGGGTAAGTTGCCCGTAATGTCTGTCCACGTTTTGCCTCGATCGCTGGACTTGACGATATAGGGTTTGAAGTCCCCGCGTTTATGGTTGTTCACAGCCACATAAACGGTATTCTCGTCATGCCAATCGGCTTCGATGTCGTTGATATATCCGAATTCCGGAACATCC
>JAHEAM010000436.1:0-676 GCA_024642765.1 Planctomycetaceae bacterium | reverse complement strand
AACGCGACTCGTCAAGGGCTACGATCGAACCATAGAGCGACGTCGAGGCATTCTTTGCAACGGCGTCGACGCTCCAAATGCGCCCCATAACCTTGAGAGTGTTACGATCGATTTGACGCGTCAAGTCCGAACTGATCGGCTCCCAAGTATTGCCACGGTCATCACTCTTGAAGAGCATTTGCGCTGCGTAATAAATTCGTTTCGAGTTGTGCGGGGAAATCAGCAGCGCCGAATCCCAGTTCCAACGCAGAGGTGGACCTTCCAGCGATTCCTGTGGTTTGATGTCCGTCGCTTCGCCTGTCTTGCGGTTGTAACGCACCAAGCCACCATATTGCCATTGAGAATAAATCGTGTCAGGGTCGTCGGGGTCAACTGCGGGGTCAAAGCCATCACCAAATACAGTGACAAACCAATCGCTGTTGCGAATGCCATGTGAGTTGTTCGTCTGCGAGGGCCCGCCCTGGGTCGCATTGTCTTGCGTGCCACCGTAAACATAGAAAAATGGCTTGTCGTTCGAAACGGCGACTTTATAAAACTGAGTGATTGGCAAATTTGCTTTGAAGTCATAAGTCTGACCGCGGTCCCAGGTCTCGTAAAGTCCTCCATCACAACCACAGATCAAGTGATTCTCGTCGTTGGGATCGATGACTAAAGCATGATTGTCTACGTGTTTGTC
>JAHEAM010000435.1 GCA_024642765.1 Planctomycetaceae bacterium | reverse complement strand
AACAATCCCAATTTCGCTATGCAGGCATATGACATTTCGAATTAGATTCGTGCAGTCAATAATTATCTTGTCGAAATGCGTTAAATGGGAGGCTCAGGTAGCTTTGTGTCTACGTAAACAGTCGGTAAAAGTCGCTGAAAGACCAAAACAATTTTATTTCAACCCCTACACTTTGTTAGCGGAAAACCGCCTCGAATGCCCATTAAGGGGCTTGAGATTGGCTTTAGTCAAGAAAACACCGCAATTTGATTATGTCCAAAGCTTGAGTGGGGAAACGGAAGAAATGCTAGCGTCAAATTGTTTTTTGGCCACATCGGACACTGTCCGAACGTCCCGCAAACTGCATGTCGTATTCGAAACGATAAATAATTTTGGAAAAATACTTGAATCACGGTAAATCAATATTGCCATGTAGTCGGGTCTCAGGTATTTACTCCCTCGCTTAAGTGAAAACAAATTGAAACATTTAATTCATTGTCACAAAAAAACAAAACGAAAAAAAAGGTCCAAATCTGTTCAGTCGGATTGGTTGCGGACGCGGGAACCCACAACCAAACCCTCCCTCCTGGGTATGAGCATTTTACCGCATCATGTTGGTAACTGGGTCAACTGACATGATGTGTGCTCACGGCTGAGCTTTATCTGGGCATCGAGGTCATCTAATGGCTTCGATGCCCAGAGGATACATTTTTGAAAAAGGCATCGGTTCACATCACCCCCCTGATGAACCGGTGCCTTTTTTCGTTGATCGAGTTAAATGGAAAACGTATTTCGGCCGAATTCGTTTTACTGAACGGTAGTCAGTCGTCGTGCAAATCCACCTCGGCCCACAGGAAAATCGTCAAGGCAGCAGTGACCAATTGCAGCGTGATGACGCGAAAAAAAGAAAATCCCGGCCACCATCGAATAACAGGCTAACAATACTTCCCAATGTGTCGGCGGGGCGATAGGGCGACGCGCAAGAACTCACACGAAAAATTCAGAATGGAAAATCGCAACCATTGCGTTTGAAATAAGAATCCAGATTAGCATCGCAAAGTCTATTGCAGCCGTTCTCTAGTACATCGATCCACCTTTCCAGCAGTCCACATGAAATCCATTGATGCCAGTCGCTCATTGCGCAGTTAAGATTCTGCCGTTGCAAACAAGAGGAGTCGCAGAGGCGAGGGTACGGCCCACCAAGATGAGGCAATCCAGGGAAATCGGCGGCACATCTTGTTTTCCGTGCCCCACCGTTTGTTGGCTTGACGTGTTGCGAGTCTCCAGTCACTATTAACAGCTCAATCACGAAACGTTTTTTGAGGAATCAGTTGTGACGAAGTGGCCGATTGGTGTATTTGCTAGTGTTGACGCTGGGTTGGGGGTTCATTTGTCTGTGGCTCATGAACTGGGTATCTCTACGGTCCAAGTTCACACGCCGCACAGTCACAACCGGACGGCTGAAACGGCAGAAGCATTTTTGAAATCGTTGACAGAATATGGAATCGAACTCACGGCGGTGTTCGGCGGATTTGATGGTGAAAGTTACGCTGATATTCCGACAGTTGATCGAACTGTTGGCTTGGTTCCGCCGACGACACGGGCTGCACGGCTACAAGAAATGAAAGAAATCTCGGATTTCTCCAAGCTCTTGAAGTGCGATGTGATCGCTTTGCACTTGGGCTTCGTGCCACACGACACACAATGCCAGGAATATAAGGAAATCGTTGCGACAACCCAAGACCTTTGCAAATACGCGGCGGCCAATGGACAGAATTTGCACTTGGAAACGGGACAAGAAACGGCGGATTCTTTGATTCGATTTATGGACGATGTAGCGTGTAAGAATCTGTACGTGAATTTTGACCCAGCTAACATGATTCTTTACGGAACAGGCGAGCCGATCGAGGCCTTGAGGAAACTGGGCAATCGCGTGCGTAGCGTTCATTGTAAAGATGCGAATTGGGCAAAGAATCCGGGTAAAGAATGGGGAGAAGAAAAACCACTCGGAGCTGGCCAAGTCGATATTCGAAAATACCTTCAGACATTGAAGGACATTGGCTATACCGGCCCTCTCACGATTGAGCGCGAGATTCCACAAGAACGTGACCGGCAGCGGGCTGAGATTGCAGGTGCTGTGAGCTTGCTGCAATCGTTGCGTTCTGAATTACTTGGCGTTTGATATGTCTGAGCGCTCTTATCAGCGAGTGCTTTTGCTCGTTATAGCTGTTGTGCTGACAGCCGCAGGTTTGTGGGGCCTTTATTCGAACCAGTTTGATTCACTCGGTGCGATTATGATGCGCGCCGGTTTCGTTTTGTTTGTGATTTGGCTAGCAATGCCACAGTTGACGGGCACCAGCTCGCGCGGCTCATTGATGTTGGTTGGTTTGTTAGGCTTGATCGTCCTCGTAGCGGTGACGAACAAACGGTTTTTGCCACTCGTCGTTGGCACATCGGTCTTGTATTTATTATTGCAAACGGTGGGCAAACGGTTTACTCGTGCATTAGGAAACCGAGCCCAAAAATAGACAATAGCGAACGACGCAATTGGCTCGTCGACCGAAGTTGAAAGCTGAGTACAAGTCTAACGTAAAAAGTTCACTAAACTTTGTGACATAATTTTGGCAGTGACGGTGTACGTAAACTCTTGCAGCATTTGTGCGTTTTGCAGGCGCAGGACTGCTTCTGAAATATCGGTCGACTGCAATCGGCTGAGTTGCGATTCGACCTCGACCTGTAAATTGGAGTTCTGTGACTCGATCGTGTCTAATGCCGATAATGAGGCAGCTTGCACTCCCATATTCTCTAGGACGACGTCACTCAAGTGTTTGAGATCTCCGACGCGCCGGTTCAGAGTATTGGACAACTCACCTGATGAGAGTTCACGGCCACCGCGAAGGTCTTGGATTAGCTCATAAACAGCTTGAAATGCGTTGGAAGTTCCAGGGAATTCCAAGAAATTATCGCCGACTCTTCCAATTTCCGAGCTGTCGATGTTTACGAAACGATCGGTTGTTGAGTCTGTCACTCTTTGCGAAGCCGAAAAGTCGATTGCTGTTTGAGTTCGCCCGCCATCTACACTCAGAGTGCCGGTTGATTCAATGTCAACCGAACCAGAAAAGCCCGCGGCGATGGACGACATGTCAACGAAAATTTTGTCACCCTGATCGCTCTTGACTTCCAGATTGGTCATGGAACTATCCCATGTAATGGCGGGTCCGCCGTTAAGTGAAATAGTGCCTGAGGTTCCTGCTCCACTCGTGTCGTTGATCGTGATTGTATGACGGCCTGCGGGCCCGATGATGTTGTCGGACGCGGCTGACGAAGCACCAGCTTGGATTCCGCTTGCTCCCAAGTAGCTGGTTGATCCGTGACGAATTTGGAGCGTTGCCCGACCGACGATAGTGTCGGCACCTGCTCCAACTTTCGCACCCATCGGACCCATGATGAGAGTTTCGGAACGACGGAAATCGGAGAATAGTTCATCGCCACTGTAAAGCGTTTCGACGGAGACTCCGGGGCTAATTACGGATTTGCCAGCGATGGATGCACCATTGTACTTGGTGGAGAGCGTTCCTCCGGCAACGCTGGGTACTGAAAAGTCAAAGGGTTTCGTATCGCTTTTCGTTCCAGAATACATGTATTGGTCGGCGTATTTTGCGTTGGCGATTTGTTCGAGTCGCACCAGAAGTTGATCGGCTTCGACTGCCAAAGCGTTGCGTTCGCTTTGGTCGACTGACTGAACGCCCTGTTGTGCCAAACGTTGGGCTGAGCCAAGAATGTCAGCGAAT
>JAHEAM010000434.1 GCA_024642765.1 Planctomycetaceae bacterium | reverse complement strand
TGCGTATTCTTGGATGGCTTCGCGGCACCGATGCTTATTCAGAAAAGCGATGGAGCTTTTTTGTATGCCACTACCGACTTGGCAACGATTCAGTATCGGATGAAAAACTGGAAGCCCGATGTGATTCTGTACGTCGTCGACCACCGGCAACACGAGCACTTTCAAAAGCTTTTTGCGGCGGCTCAAAAGTGGGGATACAACGGCGTTGACTTGAGACATGTGAGTTTCGGCACCGTACTTGGCGAGGATGGAAAACCATTCAAGACTCGGGCGGGCGACACCGTAGGGCTGGAAAGTCTACTCGACGAAGCCGAACGCCGTGCCCTCTCCGTGCTCGACAAAATCCAATCTGAAGGTAACGTCCTCAGTGACGAAGAGAAGTCTAGGGTTTCGAAAATCATCGGCATCGGAGCGCTTAAATTTGCAGACTTGTCGCAACACCGAGCATCCGATTACAAATTCAGCTATGACAAAATGCTGGAGCTGAAAGGATTTACGGCCACGTACCTTCAATACTTGTACGCTCGCGTCCAGGGCATTTATCGCCGTGCAGAAATTGACCCGCAGTCTCTCGCGGCGAATCCCAGACCGTTTGTCTTTTCTGCCGATGTGGAGCGACAGTTGGGGTTGAGCCTCCTGCGATTCTCCGAGGCTCTCGACGATGTGTTGGTCGATCAACGACCAAATATTTTGGCGCAGTATTTGTTTGAATTGACGCAGACCTTTTTCAAATTCTACGATCAATGTAAAGTACTCGAAGCGGAATCGGACGATCTCAAAACGAGTCGTTTACAGTTCTGCGAATTGACGGCCCGAACGGTTCGCAAAGGTTTGGAACTGCTAGGCATTGGTGTCGTCGAAAAAATGTAGAGGCAAAAATGTAGAGGCAAAGGTCGCAAGCACTTTCCTAAAGGCAAAAGGCGCGGTGAACAAAGAGCTAAAACAGTATCTTGACCGATTTCATTGCGGTAGTGCCGAGAAACTTGCGCAAAAAT
This sequence comes from Planctomycetaceae bacterium, assembly GCA_024642765.1. Lineage (GTDB taxonomy): Bacteria > Planctomycetota > Planctomycetia > Pirellulales > Pirellulaceae > BJ22. The sequence continues at coordinate 2,779 of JAHEAM010000434.1, read as the reverse complement.
TGCCGCCAGACAGCATCGACACGATTGTCACGAGCCCGCCTTATTTTCAACAACGGGACTACGGCAACCCCAAACAAATCGGTCAAGAACCAACGCCCGAAGAATATGTCGCTAGTCTCGTACGTGTTTTCACGGCTCTCAAGCCTGCTGTCAAAGAATCAGGTTCCATTTGGATAGTACTAGGTGACAAGTACGAAAAAAATAGACTATTGGGGATGCCTTGGCGATTCGCTTTGGCGCTAGACGATTGGATTTTGCGAAGTGATTGCATTTGGCACAAACCGAATGCGATGCCGTCTAGTGTGAAGACGCGACCTACGACAGATCACGAATACGTTTTTTTGTTTTCGAAGTCGGCTCAATACTATTACGATGCGGACGCAATTCGTGAACCGCATGTCACGTTTTCGGAAAATTCAAAAATGCGTGGTGGGCGAAACCATTTTGGCAAGCGTGGTGGAACGCCGGAACAAGGCAAAAATTCTGGCGACTTGAACTTGCATGACGGGCGTTGGGACCAAGCCTTTCATCCTCTCGGCCGCAACAAAAGGACTGTATGGTCTATCGCACTTTCCAAGTTTCGAGAGGCGCACTTCGCCGTTTTCCCAGAACAGTTGGTTGAAACTTGCGTGCTTGCGACATGCCCGCTAGGCGGCGTTGTACTTGATCCGTTTTCCGGTGCGGGTACCACCGCGGTTGTTGCAAAACGGCTGGGTCGACACTTTGTTGGGTTCGATTGTTCTGCGGAGTATTGTCAAATCGCTCGAAAACGGCTGAATGCGATTGACGTCGATTGAATTGATCCTTTGGGATCAAAGTTAAGATTCCGATTTTTTCGTGTCGTCGTCTGATGAATTGTTTTTGTCGTCCTTTTTGCTTTCCTTTTTGCCGCTGTCCTTGCCGTTTTTGGAATCTTTTTTGTCGTCTTTCTTCTGGGGGTTCTCTACCTCGGGTTTTGGGTCAGCGGCATTTTCCATATCCGGGTCGACATTGGCCGGTTTTTCTTCGGCTTTCATGGGTTGTTGGTCTTTGGCGGCCTCGGGATCAGGTTCAGCGGATTCACCTGGCTGCGCGGCGCCTTGGTTTTGAAGCATGGCATCGATGCGTTCGCCGGCTCCTGACAGAACGGGCGTTTCTAAGAGCATGTAACCGGCCCAGAACAACGGATGACTCGCGGTTTTGGTAACGGCTTCTTTTTTGCCATCCACGCGGCTTTCTAATGCCATGTCCAATTGCGTTTCACGCATTTCACGAATAGTTTCTTGGAAGGCCACGGTGGTCGGCATTTCTTTGGATCTTTTCCAATAGGCTTCGGTAAACGTCAACGCGCTTTGGCCCTGCGTTGGCCAGCGACTCAGGACAATGGTGCGAGCACCGGAAGCAAACATGGCGGTTGTCGCAAGAAACAATTCATCGCCGTTGAACTTGCCTTTTGGACCATTGGCTCCCTGCGAAGCAAAAGTTGGAAGTACGATGTGCTCGGCACCTTGCCAAGGCAACGACATCCAGGCGGCAAGATTGCTGCCCGCGACGGCTCGATCTTTGATCACTGGAGTGATCGCAAACGCTCCGCCTTTGGGCGTTCCTTCCAAATCAGACCAGACGATCAGTTCATCAACAGTGCTGCCAAAAAGGTTTGAGGGAATGTCGAGTCGCTCAGGAAAATCAACGATGCTCGGATATTGCTTCTGTAACTCGGCAAATGCTTCTGCGGAAATCGGTTGCTTTAGCTCATCGTTGATCTGGCCAGTAAAAAAAGCAGTTCTTTGCCAGGGTTTCGCTGTTCGCGAGCAAAGCGTTGCAATCCCCAGTGTCGGTGCGTAACGAATTGCAACACGATCACACAACCAACTTGCTTCGCCCCGCTCGTTTTTCAGACGCAATAGTTCGAATGGCAGATACCACGCCAATCCATCGGGCACGATTGTCAACTGCGGCGGGCGACCAGCATAATCCTCCAAATTCAATTTTGGCAAAAGCAGTTCTGTGAGTTTAAGTGCAATCTCTTGCCATTCGATTTTCTCAAGGTTCTCAAGCTTGATTTGTCGTTCGTTCAACTCCGTATCGCTAAAAAGCTTTTTGAGCGCATTGCCCAAGTCTTTGTTGGTGACCGATGACAATAGTTTTGTGCCACGTATCGAAATTTCCAAAAACAGATGGTGTGTCGGTGTGGCGATGACGTATAAGATTGTCTGATTTGGCTCTAGGTCCGAGACCAGGTCAGTCAAAACCGGCTGCGGCGGGAAAACCATTTCTGCAGGTTCTCGACGTAACGCGACCTTGGCCAACATCGTTTCCAAAGTTTTACTATCCCCCAACATTTCAACGAACTTCTTCAACTGAGCTTTTTGTTCGGCGGAACCTTGCTCCATTTGGATGGGTTGCTTGGCAAGTTGTTGGCGAGTGTTTTCAAGTTGCTCGCTTAGCGTTTTATAGCCATCGTACCGAGTCAAAAAGTCAATGCGTTGGTCGATTGCGGACTGCGGCAGCGATTCTTTCGGAGCATGGAGCATCCAACGCAACGCCAAATCGCGGCCGCCCAATGGAAGTGCTGAGAAGAACCGGTGCCGGCGATACAACTCGTCAATTTCAACCATTTTTGGGTAGTTGCGGGACTCGCCGACGATCAACAACCAGCGAGCAATCGAGTCCAAATGCGGTGTCGCCAAAAAAGCAATTGCCTCGATGGGTTCGGAACGCCATTCTGCTTCGGCTGGGTCGCGCAACAGCGATTCATACATCGCCTCAGCATGTCTTTCCGAAATGGTTCCAGCCAATA
>JAHEAM010000433.1 GCA_024642765.1 Planctomycetaceae bacterium | reverse complement strand
CGAAGCGAATCGCGGAAATCAATTCTTCCTGTATGGAAAACAGTTCTTCGCTGTAAATGTAGACCATGTGATCGCCTTTGTTGACTTACACTCCCTTATAGTCGACATAGAGTCGCTCGAGGGCAAACCAATTGATGCCACCTCAAAGTCAACCGTCATCAATGGACGTCGAGTCTTCGTGTGTTGTCCTCCCTGCGTCGAAAAACTGCAAGCTGACCCTGTAGCCTTTACAGCGAAACTTGAATCACAGATCGCAGCCAACGTCCCCGCGACCGGCGAACATCACGCCGGCGACGGTCACGACCAAGCTGCTCACCAGCATAAAGAGTAAGTTTGATCCTGCGCTGTTTGGAACCAGCAAGGTTTTCCCCTGCCACTTTCGCTAGTCAACTAGCCAATCCTCCCTAATGAGACTTGGCTGGCGAAAGTGTATTTTCTTCGAAACCGAATCTGCCAATTCTTTGCTCAGAAAATCAATCTAATACGTTTTCTTTGCGATAGTGACTAGGCGACGTTCCGGCTACTTCAAAATGATATCTTGCTTCACCTCATCGTACCGGTAGTTGACGATCTCGCCGTCGCCAGCCTGCGAAGCAGTTCGGGGTAGTCGTCGCGGTTTTCATTCGAGCAGAAGCCTGAAAAGCCATTGGGTTATTGAATTTACCTTGATCGGTTCCGGGTTCACTTTCGCAATCCTCCTACAGGTAACTATTCCGGGATTGGTTTTGGAAATGACGTGAGTCAGAGCCTTTATTTTGCTATAATTGAAGAGCACGAACCGGTACCATTAGTAGGATATCTTATCACCACATTTGCATTGCCGAGTCCACATGCAGAAGTACCTTCCCAACGAAAAAATTGAGAACTTTTGCGATCAAATCAGGCGACTGATTGAACATCAGGCTTCTCGATTGGTATCTTTTTTGCGACCGAGAGTGGCCGCGAACTTGGCAGTGTAAACCGCTTGTGATCACCAATTGCTGGCGACATTGCGCTTTTTAAAAAATGAGGGATGAACGAATGAAGTTTTTGCAATTATTCTGTATGACCGGATTGTTTGCTGGCCTGGCCATTGCAAATTTCGCGTCGACCTTGGCTCAGGAAACAACGGGCGAACCCGGTTCGCCGAATGCCGCCACAACAATTGTCGGAAAACAGTTGCCTGCGCCCGAACCGAAATTCGGCGGTGTCATCCGGGATGAGGCGCTGAAATCCAAGTCCTGGTGGGCGCCGCGCATCGTTCCGCCCAAGGACGCACCCAATGTGCTGCTCATCATCACCGACGACTCCGGGTTCGACGTGTCGAGCACGTTCGGCGGCGTGATCCCGACACCCACGATGGATCGCATCGCGAAGAGCGGTCTGCGTTACAACGACATCCATTCCACCGCCCTCTGCTCGCCGATACGAGCGGCGTTGATCACAGGGCGCAATCATCATTCCGCCGGCTTCGGCGTGATTTCGGAGCAGTCCACAGGCTTCCCTGGCTACAACAGCATCATCCCTGAAGACAAGGCGACTATTGGCCGCATGCTCAAGGACAATGGTTACGCAACATCTTGGTTCGGCAAGGATCACAATGTGCCGGCTTACGAGGCGAGCCAAGTCGGACCATTCGATCGTTGGCCCATCGGGATGGGCTTAGAGTATTTCTACGGATTCATCGGCGGCGACGCAAACCAGTGGCAGCCAAATCTGTTTCGCAACACCACCCAAATCTATCCCTTCGAGGGGAAGCCGGAATGGAATCTCGTCACCGGCATGGCTCGGCAACGCTTAGGGTAAGATATTCTGTGAAAACGTCATGCTTAGCGAACGATTGGCAGATGCAAACGAACCACGCTTGTGCCGTCCAGGCACAACTTGAGTGTTATTTTGGCTAGAAACCAAAACCAGGATGGGTACCTACATGACATTTCCGCCACCCCTCCGCTCTCGGCAGGTTTGTCTGCAAATGACCGGCTTCACGCGCTGCGTTCAATTTTCGTTGATGTTTTTGATCGCCGTTGTGTTGATCCCAGCATTGCTCCAGGCACAGCAAAACAGCGGTAGTGAGGGGACTGCTCACTCCGAGGCACAAATCGAGTTTTTTGAAAATCGAGTTCGGCCGATTTTGATCCAACGTTGCATTGAATGTCATGGTGCTGAAAAGCAAGAGGCCGGTTTGCGGGTTGACTCGCTGAATGAACTCTTGAAGGGAGGTGACAGTGGTCGCGCCATTGTGCCAGGCAATTCTTCAAAAAGTCTTTTCATTCAGGCAATTCGACATGAGAATGAAATCGAGATGCCACCGGATGGAAAATTGTCAGAACTGGAAATTGCTGGATTCCAACAATGGGTTGACGAGGGAGCGGTTTGGCCAACTGCCAAAGCTCCCCTACCTAAGTCGACTATTGTTGAGGCAGCAAAGACGCATTGGGCTTTCCTGCCGCGCGTTCGCATTGAAGCACCTAACGAGACAGATGCCTGGGTTCGTAATTCGATAGATGCTTTTGTTTTGAGAACGTTGCGGAAAAATGGGCTCTCTCCTTCGGCGGAAGCGGATCGCCGGACTCTGATTCGCCGCGCAAGTTTTACATTGACAGGTCTTCCGCCTACTGCAGAGGAAGTAGCAAAATTTGTTGAAGATCCTGATCCGCTTGCCTATGAAAAACTCGTTGACAATTTGCTGGATTCGCTCGGCTATGGCGAACACTGGGCGCGTCACTGGCTGGACGTCGCGAGATACTCCGACACCAAGGGATATGTTTACGCACGCGAAGAACGATTCTGGACGAATGCCTGGGCCTATCGCGATTGGGTCGTTCGGGCAATGAATATCGATATGCCGTACGACCGGTTTTTGTTATTGCAGATCGCGGCCGATCAGATTTCTGACCGATCGTCCCATGACCTCGCCGCCATGGGCTTTTTGACGCTCGGCCGCCGCTTCCTGGGTGTACGTAGAGATGTAATTGACGACCGAATAGACGTCGTTTCGCGAGGAACGATGGGACTAACGGTCAGCTGCGCTCGCTGTCACGACCACAAATACGATCCGATTCCGACTGCCGACTATTACTCGTTGTACGGTGTTTTTGACAGTTGCGTCGAAGAGCAAACGGTATTGTCCGAGAACATCGATGACGAGTCTTTTCGCGCGGAGCTGCAGAAACGACAAGCGAAGCTAAACGAAGCACTTACAAAAGCAACCCTAGAATCTACCAAGCGAATTCGCGAACGAGTTGCCGATTATTTGTTCGCCCAATCAGAATTGAACAAGTATCCAGCCGACGGGTTTGATCAGGTCTTTCAAAAAAACGATTTGTTGCCGGCAATTGTTCGCAACTGGAGTCGTTTTTTGCGAGCGGCTGAAATCAACGAGGACCCGGTATTTTCGATTTGGCTTCGTTGCGCACAATTTCCTTCCGATCAGTTCGCCGAATCAGCAGCAAATCTGATCGCGAAAGTTCAGTTGAATGGCAGCGCAAATCCGTTGATCGTGAGGGCTTTGTCGAATCCCCCAAAATCGTTTCGGGAATGTTGCGATCAATACGGAAAAGTTTTTGCGGATGTCGATCAGGAGTGGTGTGCGACCATCGACTTGGCAGTCGCTAAAAACAGGTCCGGGCCTGGCGAATTAACCGATCCCAACGCCGAAGAAATCCGGCGAGTCCTGTATGGGGATGTCTTATACGAAAAACCAGGTCCGTGTCGAATTCCAAAGGGCCCGATTTCACATTCGGAAACATACTTCGATTCGGACACCTTGACCGAGTTGTGGAAGCTGCAGGGA
>JAHEAM010000432.1 GCA_024642765.1 Planctomycetaceae bacterium | reverse complement strand
CGAAACTTCGATGGAACAGACTGACTATCTAAGACCCGTATTTTTTAGTCAAACGGCCTATGTCGGTTAAATGACGTCTCCCTTTAACGGGGGATCAATTGGTGTTTTTAATGCACTTTATTGAGATCTGTATCCTGATGCTCCCAAAAATATTTCTGGCAATTACCGGAACGTTGTACCTGCTGTTGGCGATATGGTGCAGCATATCTCCCAAAGTTACCTCTGAAAAAGTTGGATTCGAACTCATGCGGGGTTCTGGTCAGTCAGAGTTTTTGGTTGTTTATGGCGGTTTGGAATTCGGATTGGCGCTACTGTTTCTTTTGCCAATTTTACGCGCGGAATATCTGCAAAGCTCGATGCTGGCTTGCGTCTTGATTCACGGCAGTTTGGTTGCTTTTCGAACCTGCAGTTTTTTTCTGTTTAGCGAAATCTCACCCATGACTTACTCGTTGGCTGTCGGAGAGTGGCTTATTTTTTTGAGTGGGCTAGGATGCTGCTATTATTTGAAATTTGAATCGTAAAAAGGAGTTTCGATAGCTCCGTCGATTGAAATTTCGCAAACACATGCAACAAGCATGTAAATTTAGAACAACAAATCGCAACCGATGGGAGACGAACAGTGTTTTTGATAGCCGCAATAACACTGCCTTTGCAGTAGATTTGCTAAACATTCGAGATGCCAGAGTTAATATCGTTAACTTCCTTTCTAATCGAATCGCCAACCATTTCTGCAACCTGCCGCCCTGACCTCAAGGCACCTTGAATCGAAGCCAAATCCATATAATCGCCACAGCAAAAAATATCTTTGGCAACTTGCGTCGACTTTGAAATCGGCGATAGTGTGGGTGGAGATTGGCTGGGAAGTGCTTGAGGAATATGGTAGCTCTTCAAATGCTTCCAATGCTTTACTTGAGAGCCAAACCAAACTCTTAGTTCGTCGAGCACTTTGTTTCGAATTAGATCTTCTTGTGTTTCAATAGTGCCCAACACGGTCACGGAAATCAACGCCTGACCTGCAGGCGCATAGTTCGAGGATATCTGGCTTGGCACGCACAAGTTGTTGATCACGCCCTTGCCTTCCCCATTCAAAATCAATATTGGCAGATCAATTGGCGGTTTCGGAGCCGCGAAATAAAGGCAAGTTACCCCATGCCACGACGTGGAATAATTTTTCCCCAGTAACTTGGCGGCCACCGCCGCGTCGCAAGCAAGAATAATTTTCGAAGCTGTTTGCTTTTCACCACCGGCCAAAACCACCGAATTTTGAGCAAGGCTCTCGACGCGAGCGTTAGTGCGAACCGCACCCTCCGGCAACCTGGATGCTAGTTGATTTGCGATCGATCCCATTCCGCCCTTCGGCAGTGCGGCATGCCCTTCGGAAAACATTTTGAAAACAAACTCAAATTTCCTACTGGATGTGCTCAGATTTCTCTCCAGAAAGACACCACCCAGGAATGGCCGAAAAAACCGTTCAACAGTTTGGCTCGAAAAGCCTTCTTTTTGGAGAAATTCGAGTGTAGTCATCTCCGAACGTTCGTAGACTTGTTGCAACGAGTTTCGGTAAAGTCGGTTCTTTAAGCGGGCGATGCGAATTTTGTCGACAAAACTGGCGACCGGCGAAAAGGCAGTCTTAAAAAAGTATTGAGGTTTACGCCAGGGATCAACAAATAAATGAAATTTGCCTTTGAATCGGACCAGCGCTCCAGGTTCGAATTTGTCCAAGTTCAAATCGTCATAGTCGAGCAATCGTTGCGTTTCCGGATAACGCGTCAACAGGACTTGAAAGCCCCGGTCCAACAGAAAGCCATCGACCTCATCCGTGCGAGCACGGCCGCCAACAGCATCTGAGGCTTCCAAAATCTGACTTGAAATGCCTAGCTCTTTTAGTTTTAGCGCGCACGATAGCCCTGCCAATCCTCCACCGACTATAAGCACCTTTCGATTATCGATCATTATTGTTTCTTAGAAGTCTCTAATTTGGCGGCAAACCCATAAACTTGTTGAACCGACCGTGCTCGAAATTGGTAACGGCAGAATGTTGTCATGGAACGAGATACCCACCATTGGATGAACGACGGGTCAGCCGTAGAGTGCGAACTCCACCAAGTTGGCAACGAAAGGTCATGTGAAATTGCGTCAGCAACTCAAGTGCGCAAGGTTGACATCCCACCATCGACACCAATGACCTGGCCGGTGATCCAACTAGACTCTGACATCAGCAAAAAGCGAGCCATGGAGGCGAGATCCTGCGGCTTACCTGTGCGCCGCAACGGGTATTTTGCCGCCATCGCTTCCCTGCCGCCTGCGGTTTCAAAAAAACGGGATGCCAAAGGGGTGTCCGTTAGTGCAGGAGCCAGACAGTTAACTCGAATCAATGGAGCCAATTCCGCGGCAAGCGATCGGGTTAGGCCTTCAATCGCTCCCTTTGCAGCGGCCACCGATGCATGCATGGGCAGGCCCTGCCCCACGGCGACGCTGCTGAACAAAACAACGCTGGCGGGGTTTTCACCGGCTCCCCTTTTTAGCCCTGGCAAACAAGCCTGAAGAAATTTCACGGCTCCGATCAAATTGATTTCCATATCGTCACGAAAGTCAGCTGGTTTCAAGCTGCGGAATGAACGAAGATTGATGCTGCCGGGACAATAGACAGCACCATGAATCGAATCCGGGAGATCGAGGAGATGGATTTCGTCATCTAAAAAATTACACTCATGGTGAAAAACTCCTGCAGCAACTGGAACTTCGCCAACCGACCGAGAAAAAACGTCGATTCGATTTGATTCGGAAACCAAGAGCTTGACTAACTCCAAACCAATTCCTTTGGTACCCCCAGCAATCACGAAGTTACTACTCATTGCGGATCGTCGTTTTAAAAAGTCATTTTGATTGTAACGGTAGGCATGCGCTCTATTAGGCCGATAACCGAGCACATTGCATTGCCATAACGGGTTGAAACCAAATAAATATGCTGCCAACTTCGTTTCGATGCATACGAGTTTCGCTCAATAAAATCAATTCTCTTGTTTTAATCACATGTATTACATTCCATGTTGCGGATCGCAGTAAATTGCGGTTGAAGCCCTATGCTGTTGACGTTAATCCTAAACAAATTCTAAAGAATTTCTCAACCGGTCTAATTGTAAATGGAAAAAGACAGTGTTGTATTGATTCATGGGTTAGGTGGAAGTCGTTTGGACATGTGGCCGATCGGACGGCGACTACGAAAGCTAGGATTTCAAATCCACAATTGGGGTTACCGAAGTGTCGGCAACTCGATTCCGTTTCATATTGATCAACTCAAAAGTCAATTGCGGACGCTTGATCAAACGCTGACATGCAAGAGACTTCATGTGGTTGCACATAGTATGGGCGGAATCATAGCACGAGTCGTTTTGCAAGAAATCGAGTTGCAGAGCCTTGGACGATTCGTAATGCTGGCCCCGCCAAATCGCGGCTCTCATTTTGCTCGAAAAATCTACCCCTGGTTTGGGTGGCTGACTGCCAGCCTCGAACAACTTTCCGATCAGCCAGGGAGCTACGTCAGGAATTTGCCTAATTCGTTAGCGAATAAAGGAATTGAATTCGGAATTGTCGAGGCAAGTAAGGATCGAGTAATCGAGCGTGGCACCGTTGGCTTACCAGGCCAAAAGGATTTTGCGATCGTCAACGGCCAGCATGGCATACTCCCTTGGTACTCTGAAACAAGCCGACTCGTTGAAAATTTCCTAACGCATGGTGAGTTTGAAACTGTTCTTGCAGAATACAGTTCGTCGGTT
>JAHEAM010000431.1 GCA_024642765.1 Planctomycetaceae bacterium | reverse complement strand
GGCCTTAGAAATGTCTGATTGATCGAGATCGACAACCGCCACTTTGATCGTGCCCTTTTGGGGACTATCGTTGTTAATCATCATTCCGAAGAACAATCCCATTAACAATGGGAATCCGACGACAAAGAATGCCGCCATGGGATCGCGAAACAACAGCCTGATGTCTTTTTGGGCCAACGCAATAATTGATTTCATTAGTCGCGTAAGCTCCTACCGGTCAAAGAAAGAAACACGCTTTCCAGATTGGGCTGCGTAACAGTGATTTCGGAAAATTCGACGCCTTGTTTTTGAAGTCGCTCCACGGCATCCAAAGGCGAATTTGATTCAAACCGTAGCTGCCCTTCGACCACCGTGCCGGGCAGGGCAACGCCATCGGGCAAATGTTTGATCCGCAACGCCACTTGTGATTTCGCGTCTTGAGCGCCAACTAAACGCTCAACTGAATCAATCGCCAACAATTTCCCATGGTCCATAATGCCAACACGTTCGCACAAGCGTTCCACCTCCTCCATATAATGCGTCGTGTAGAGGATTGTTAGGCCAGCATTCGAAAGTCGTCTAATACAATCCAGGATGTGATTGCGCGATTGCGGGTCGACGCCGACAGTCGGTTCGTCAAGGAGAAGAACTTGCGGATCATGAATAAGTGCGACGGCGATATTCAGCCTTCGTTTCATGCCGCCAGAATACTTGGCAACACGATCGTGTTGACGGTCCTGAAGTCCCGCCAGATCCAGTGCCCAGTCGATGCGATCTGCGAGGTGTTTACCCGACAATGAATAGAGCGTCCCAAAAAAAGCAAGGTTTTCTTTGCCACTCAATTCATCGTACAGCGACAATGCTTGGGGCGCGACACCAATTTTTTGACGCGACATTTTTCGGGCGGGGGCGTCGCCAGCGATGGTTACCGATCCTGAATCCGGCTGAGTCAATCCCACGAGCATATTGATCGTCGTGGTCTTGCCTGCCCCATTCGGCCCCAGCAATCCAAATGCCTGACCACGCGGAATCTCAAAACTGATTCCATCGACGACAGTTCGATCACCGAAAGTCTTCCGTAAAGATTCGACTTGGATCAAATGAATTCTCCCATTGAGTACTGCAGTTGTTCGGCCAAACAACAAATCCCGATACTTATGACCTTTGAAATGGCCAGATTTGTCTCGGGAAACTCATCTTTAGCCGTCAACAGACTCGAATCCATGACGGTCACGTATTCGTTGAGTGCGTTAAATCCTTGGCATAAAAGAGCGAAAAGGATTGTGAACATTCCCACCGTCGTGAAAAGGCCTTCCACATGTGTAAATTGCAGAAGGCTCGCTACTCGTTCGTATTACTTGGCCACGATTTCGAGCAACTCGACGTCGAAAATAAGAACCTGATTGGGTCCAATGGATGGCGGAGCTTGCTCGCCGTAGGCTAAGTCTGAAGGAATAACGAGTTCGATTTTCTCTCCGACTTTCATTTTCATGAGGCCCATGGTCATGCCGCGAATCAAACCACCTACCGCAAAAGTTGCGGGAGCACCCGCTTCGGTTGAATCAAAAATCTCACCATCTGTTGTCTTGCCTGTGTAAAAGACTTTCACGCGATCTTCAGCTGTTGGCGAGGCTCCTTCGCCTGCTTTTAGAACCCGATACATCAGCCCGCCCTCAAGTTTCACTACCCCTTCCTTTTCCCCGTAGGCCTTCAGAAATGCTGCTCCGTCCTCTAGATTCTTGGCAGATTCTTCTGCCAGCTGTTTCATGTTCCGCTCTTGCAGCTCTTCGGTAAACGTCGTCATACAAGCTTGAACTTCTTCGTCGCTCATCGCAAGTTTGTTGCCAGCCATAGCTTCTTTCATTCCACGAATGACTTGTTCGAGATCGACATTTACGCGCTGAGCTTTCAGGCTACCCGCGAAATTATGGCCGAGCAAGTAACATGCCTTTTGTTCGTTTGTTAGTTCTTCTTGGGCTGCTGCTGGTTGTTGAGCCAGGCTGAGGCTGGCGCCCAACAACGAAACGCAACCAACGAGAACAAGAGATCGCAAGAGACTCATTTTTATTTCCTTACTGTGTGTTTGCATTGCGAACATCTTTCTCGACTCTGTCGTTTCGAATTTGTATCGCGAAATGGATTGACCGATTGCAACAATTGGCTCGGTCGAATGTGCAAATAATCTACGACATTTTCGCCTTTTCGGCTATGTCAGCGTTAATCAATACTGACATTGGTCAACCAATAGACTGCGAAAGTTGCCAGCCAATGCTCGCCTTCGTAGTGCCCACTGAAAACGTAGTCCATTCCAACCCTGCCATGTTCAATTGCTGCCTCAGCAAGCAACGCTTTTCGTGGGTCCTCGTTCGGTAGGCGTTTGGCAATGCCATTCAAACACCATGCGCGGGACAGGTCCAGTCCGGCTAGATGCACTAATTTTGGGTCCGTGACGTCGCTAACTTGTACGGGTAACAACAGGTTCCCCATTTCTTTGATATCGAGCCTGGGAAGGAAGTTTGTTAGCCAGGTCGAATATTCTTCAGCGCTTAAAACCCGTCGCATCAGATCAGCTTCGTTCCAGCACGACGAAAAAAAGTCGTGGCCTGATGGCTCATATCGAGTTGGGTAATCGACGTCAGAATAATAAAAATCGCGACTGCGCGAGACACACAACTGTTTCAACTCTAGATTATTGACCGTTTCTGCGTAGTCCAGCAACTGTCCGAGTGCGAATCCGGTGTCCGAATGTTCTCCTATGCGAATGGGGTAAGAAAGTTTCGGTAAGTACGCGATTGTGTTTTGCACTAGTACGTCTTCCAATGGTTTCAAGTTCTCACGCCAGACTCCTGCGTCGGCATCATCCCAACTCTCCAGTTCCACGACCAATCGCAAAAACCAAGCCCATCCGTACATGCGTTCAAAGGATTTGTTTTCTTTTTCCGCAAATAATCGTGATTCGATTTCGACATTTTCTTTCGTCAGATGTTGCGCTAGTTTTTGACGCACAACCTGGTCACGTATGGTATCGGGATACAATTTCAACAATCGGACGAGCATCCAATGTCCATGCACACTGCTATGCCAATCAAAGCAACCATAAAACGCTGGGAAATGCTCCTTCGGTGGTCGTACGTCATTAGGTCCGCTCAAGACATGGGAGGGTTTGTTGGGGAACTCAGTGTCAATATTCTTGAGCGCCAGATCGATCAACGCGACGACTTGTTCATCAGATAATTTCTGGCCCATGGTCCACCTCTGGTTTTCCAGGTCTTGAGAATTTGCCACGCCTTGGAACGTAAAAAGCCAAACGAGGAGGAACAAGAATACTGTTTGTGACAGCCAGGTTTTGAAATTCATGCTTCGCTTCTTCAATAGAAAGAAAAGTAGTCAACGACAGTTGGCAAAACAAACGCCGTGAGATTGATCTTACGATTTTTGCAACGCTTTTTGAACTTAGGAATGGAATCATTGTCATCAAAGTCCAATAATTCGACTAAAATAACAAGAACCGATTTTTTGACCGGATCAACATGGGTTTCGTTACCGGCGACCACGCGGTATTGGGCGAGATTGGGAAGATGACTCGACTACAAGATAATCCATTGGGTGGGAATCCGTTCTCAACCGCAAAGACAACGAGTCTCAGCTACATGTTTGCTTCGCGCGAGCAGCAAACAAAAATGGAGCAACTCTTTGCGGCTAGTCGATTTCGCTGTCAAATTGTTGGGCCTCATGGCTGCGGAAAATCGACGTTGGCAAGTCATTTTGCCCAAGCATACGCGTCAACTTTTGGTTGCG
>JAHEAM010000430.1 GCA_024642765.1 Planctomycetaceae bacterium | reverse complement strand
ATAAGGTGGCGAAGCCGCGGGAAACGAAAGTCCTAATGGAAAAGTCGTCCCGCATTGACCGCCATAACAACAGCCATTCATCAAGCAGCCGATTCTACCAATCGCCAGCCCAAGCACCATTGCAGGGGCCAACACATCGAACGTTTTCTTGAATGGCAATCGACTTAATCGGAGATAAACAATTGCGCCAAGCAAGCCTCCGATCAAACTTCCATAAACGACCAACCCACCGCTGGTCATATCAAAAATACTTAGCCATGAACGCCCCTGGAACTCATCCCATTTTTGCAATACATAAAACGCTCGAGCTCCTCCCAATCCCGAAACGATCATCACAAAACACAGGCTCAGGGTGTGGTCAACACTAATTTCCGCCTCGCGACAACGTATCGTGACGAGCAGTAAAGCCAGGAGGATCGCTATCATCAAGAACAAACCATAGCCGCGAATCGCAAGGCCACCAGCGATCAGTTCGCCGGTTGGGTCCGCTGGATTGACCATCGCTAAGGAAAACCTTGGCAATATGAAATAGAAGGCCCCTGCAACGATCAAAAACAAAGGCGCAAAATCACGCAACGCGACTGCGAACGGTTGCTGGCGGGATTGCATCAACAGGAAAATAAACCCGAAGAGACACCACCCGCCGAAAATCCAAGTTTGAAACCAATCTTGTGGAATGACAAACAACGTTTCATTCATAGGGTGCTAGGTCCTGAAGGTGTGGTGCACTTGGGTTGTTGGGAACGTTTCATCTCGTTAATCCCTCGCTTCGACCAGTTCATTGTCGATGAGTCGTGTGTTGCCAACACGAGCCGCAATCAACAATACGATAGGAAATTGAATTTCGGTTCGCGAGAGGAGCGTTTCGGGTGCGACGGCAACTGCGTAGTCAATGCTATCGATTCCAGACTGAATCAATTCGTTTCGCATGAAGAGCTCGATATCAGTCGTGGCTCCTAATCCATTTCGCAATTGATCGCGAGTCGAAAGCAGGCAGCGTCGAATCGCTAGAGCTTGAATTCGTTCGTCCTTTGTCAGAAATCGATTACGAGAGCTCATCGCTAGGCCGTCAGGGTCTCGTGTGATTTCGCCGACTACTAATTCGCAGGGATGATTCAAGTCGCGGAGCATGTCGCGGATCACCGCAACTTGTTGGAAGTCCTTTTGACCGAACACGGCAACATCCGCACGAGTTGCGTTGAGCAACTTCAAAACGACCGTTGTGACGCCGCGGAAATGAGTTGGGCGCGCAAGACCTTCCAACGGTTTGGCGACGGCTGGCGGTTCGATGTAGGTCGAAAAATCAGTTGGGTAAACTGCCGCGTTACTCGGCGCGAAAACCAGGTCGGTGTCGAGTCGAGCGAGAGCCTGAACGTCATCTTGGAATGGTCGAGGGTATTTCGCAAGATCCTCGTGAGCCGCGAATTGCGTTGGATTTACAAAAATAGATACGATCACCCGCTGAGCATGTTGCTTGGCAATGCGCACGAGACTGAGATGCCCTTCGTGGAGGGCTCCCATTGTCGGAACCAGAGCGATTCGTTCGCCTGCCCGCCGCCAAGCCGCGACTTTCTCCGACAACGCTTGAAATGTTTCGCAAACCTCGACGTTGACCAAAAACCACTCCAATTTGCTGTGTTCTAGCTAATGCAAGTACCAATCGTCGCGGGAAATCCAGGAAATGTCTAGGGCAACCGAGGCGAACGATATTTAAGGACCAATTGAAATAATCTTCGACAAAAGTTCGAGAGGTTGGGTCAAGCTGGATTTAGCGTGTTTTCAGGACCAATTGCACGGCCTAGAATGGAGCTGTAACGCATAATGACGACATTTAGTACGCAACTGCGAAGGCCGCACCGAAATGGTCGAAGAAAGAATTGATGCAGTCCCGATTGGCTGAAAACCGACAAGCTTTGTTTAAGTTTGCACCAACCCAAGACAACACACGTGTTTTTCCGAGGAGTCGGCAGAAATGAGCCAGTTGATCCCCGTAAACAAACCGAGCGATGGGTTGCCGTCTCCGCCCGGCTCAGAAAATGAACTTGCTCATGAAGAACCCGTAGCATCTCATCGCTTTCTGTTTTTCAACTTGGTCCCGAGCTGGACGGTTAGCTTTTTGACGCATGTTATCTTGTTAGTTATTTTCGCGATATGGGTACTGCAGACGCCCTCTGAGCCTGAGGTTAGCTTCGAGGCCTCTTCTGTCGCTGGTGAGCAATTGGATACAGTCAACTTTGATTTCGATTCGCTGGATTCAGAAACCAATCCGCTTGATTCAATGGAAGAGATGGAAGTCAAGGAAGAAACGACTCTCACCGATCTGGCACCAACGGAAATTGAAACGGACACTGCGATGTCGCCGCTAGTGGACAACGAGTTGTTTTCACTCTCGGCGACGAATGCCGTCGGACCAACCTTAGCGGGAATGTCGGGGATTGGCGAAACATCGAGTCGGTCCGGTGACGCTCGCGCCGCGAATGGTAAGAAGTTTGGCGCGACGCCCGAAAGCGAAGAATCTGTCGAGTTGGCCCTCGAATGGCTGGCCAAACACCAGTTGGGGGACGGAAGCTGGAACTTTGATCACACAATTGACGGGGAGGGTACACGATCGCGAAAGAACCCAGGAACAATGACGGCTGCCCGCGCCGGGGCGACGGGACTAGCCCTAATGACGTTTCTTGGATGTGGTGAAACGCATCAGAATGGCAAATATAAAGAAAACGTTCGACGAGGCCTGGAGTATCTCACTGACAAAAGAGGCCGCCGCGCCAATGGCGGTTTTTCGTTCTATGTCGGTGATCGCTCGGACGAAATGTACTCGCACGGCATTTGTGCGATTGTGTTGTGCGAAGCCTATGGAATGACTAATGACACTTGGCTAAAAGGCTACTCCCAAGGCTCAATTGACTACATCAAGTTCGCGCAACATCCCCAAGGTGGTTGGCGTTACGATCCTAAACAAGCTGGCGATACTTCCGCAGTTGGATGGCAGCTGATGGCTCTCAAAAGCGCCAAACTCGGAGGGCTTGATGTCGACAACGAAGTATTGTCTAAAGCGGGGGAATTCTTGGACCGAGTCTCCTTTAAAACAGGAACCTATTACGGATACGAGACGGCACCAACAGAAATATCACGCCGCGATCTTGGACGAACTGCGATTGGGCTCCTTTGCCGAATGTACATGGGCTGGAATAAAAACAATCCTTCGTTGATCGAGGGGGTTGAATGGATTGCCAAGGAAGGACCAGACATTGGCACAAGAGCTTTTCCAGACAGCGTCAACATGTACTACAACTACTATGCAACGCAATTGTTAAAGCAATATGGTGGAGAATTGTGGAAGCCATGGAATGAAAAAATGCGAGACTTTTTGGTGGAACGCCAAGATACGGCCGGCAACGAACGTGGTAGTTGGTACTTTGCAAACGGAGATTTGGGCGCCTCGCGTGGGGGACGATTGTACTGCACTTGCATGTCCGCTATGACTTTAGAGGTTTACTACCGTTATTCGCCGATCTACAAAGACGAAGCGGTCGAAAAGCCCTTCGATTTGGATTAGAGCGAGTAACTGGTGTGCATTACTACCCAATTGCTGGTTGCTTATTTGGGTGTATCGAATTGCCCTTATTGTTTCGAATTGCCGATAGAGCAAAGACAGCCGTATGGCGGTAAGGACTCGGGCGGGAGTAATCGGCGATATAGAATTTCCCCTTTCCCGCGAAGATTTGGGCAGGGCTTTCGGAAGGACTTGCGTCCTTCGGCTCACAGCTTACCACTGAA
>JAHEAM010000429.1 GCA_024642765.1 Planctomycetaceae bacterium | reverse complement strand
GTTAGGCACAAACCATTGGCCGAAACCAAAAATTGGTAGGGCCGCCATCGAAAAATATAAAACCCACAGGCCTGGAGTGTTCTGTGATTTCGGGCTTTTCCAGAAACTAAAAAAATTTGCAGATCTCACTGTTGACGGTGTTTGGCCTGAATCACGCAAAGTAGCCTGACGAAGACGATCGGCAAGCCCCATCGCCGAAACGTCACGACTACGATCCATGATCGTGGTATCCCATGTCAATTGTGACGCAGACCACATCACCAACAACACAACGCCAAGCACGAGGAAAGGCTGCAGAAACGGCATTCCCGAAAAATCGGTCAGAATCATCGTGGTAACAAATGTTGCGATGCCGAGTGCAACTGCAAATAAGTTGGCTCGCGATTGGCCTTCTAGAATTGAAATCCTTGCAACCAACACGGAAGCAATCGCAAACAACGAAAATATCCAACAAAGCCTACCGTAATGCGGCCCGCGGTAACCAACATCAATCACAAACAAAACCAGGCTGCCAACCATCAGCATGACTAGGATTGGCGCCGCGACGTTCAGCAAGATGTTTGAGAGCGGACGTTCAGCTGGCTTGGGCATATCGCGTTAGCCTCAGAAATAGAATTAGGGAATGAAAAATTCGCTCTATTTGCTCCGTCGCCAATTCTCCATTCCCGATCCCATTCGCCATACTTATTTCTCAATCACAGTTGCGTTGACAATCAACACGGGTTCTTTTGGGTGATCATTTCGGTCAGTGGGTGATTGACCGATTTTTTTGACAATGTCGATACTTTCTTGATCGGCACACTTTCCAAAAGCGGTGTATTGCCCATTGAGATAAGTCTGTTGGCCCAGACAAATGAAGAACTGACTGCCAGCCGAATTTGGGTTTTGCGAACGAGCCATCGACAAGACACCTGTCTCATGTGGCATGTCATTGAACTCGGCCTTAATCTGATATCCGGGGCCACCTGTTCCAGTGCCCTCTGGGCAGCCACCTTGGATCATGAAATCACTAATGATGCGGTGGAAATCCAACCCGTCATAGAAACCGCTGCGCGCCAGACCAATCATGTTGCGGCAGTGACCTGGTGCTTTGTCTGGAGCTAAATCCAGCAGAATATCACCATGTGTGGTGGAGAGTCGTATCTGATATTTCTTGTTCTCAAAATCAAGGTCTTTAGTAAGTTCGTCAACTTTGGCTCGTTGGTCCATTCTGAAAAATCTCTTATATGAAAGGTTTGGATTTGACGTAGTCGTCACGAATTGCGCACTGCAATACTTTCGAGCCAATTTTATAAGGCTTGTATTCAAGTTAACGATTGAGTGAATTGGGTTCAACCACCACGCCGATGAATTCTCCACAGTGAAGCTTTTGCCCCGGCCGTGCAAACATTCTTTTCAACGTTCCGATTGCCCAGACATTAGTCGGGTTATCGGGGTCAGTGGCGCACGAGGTGCAGGTGCCGATGTTTTGGCCCGACTCATCTTGCAATTCCAAAGGCGGAAGCAACGACGCCGCAGGAACTTGGAATTGCAGTACCGCCAGCTTTCGGTTGACGTGTCCCAAGGCATCGATTCTAGCAACTGTTTCCTGGCCCAAGTAACATCCTTTCGTAAACGAAATGGCTAATTCATCGCGACAAAATTCTTGAGGCAGGTAGGAGCTGTCCACATCAATATTCCATGCCGGACAACCATTTTGTATCCTAAAGAAATCAAACTCCTCAATGGTAGCTTCGCCCGCGTCTATTCCAGACAACCAACCCGAGTGCAAATATTCCATTGCCAAACTTACCCATAAACTTGGTCCAAAGTAACTTGTTTGGCAAACTTGAACTGCTTGACCATTGAGGTTCTCGACGCCGCAACAGTTTCGTGCCATGTCGTGCCCTAAATGCGTTTTGGTCCATTCGGCCAGTTCGTCGCCGAAGATCATAAGGCCCACAACTGTTCCAGACGCGTTCTCAAAACGAACATCTTCGCGAATCACGTAACGGTCAAGGTGTTGAATCAGTCCTGATGCTGTACCAGAAGCGGTGATCAGTTCAATGGAATCCTGGTTTGCAATCGCCAACACCCAACCCAATACCTTCCCTCGCGAATCAAGGATCATGGCTTCTGTGCTGTTTCCCACTTTCAGGTTTTTGATATCCGCAGTGCAGAAATTGTGCAACCAATTGTCCCGATCTCGGCCGGTGAGGCGAATACGATCATGTGGCTGCACAAGAAAGCGAACTGTCATGTTTATCCTGAATTGTGAAATGAATTTCCTGCTGATTTATTCGCTAGTACCAGTTATCACGCATTGGTGAGCATCCCGTACGAGCACTGCCTCTCCGCTACGTTCAATCAAGCGGCGCAAATCGTCAATCGAACTAATATGTCCAAAACCCAATGCCTCAATGTCATCCGCTGTCAGTCTGGAGTGCAAGAAAACCGAATGTTGCTTGGTAATTGTAGCAAGTTGTCGAAGTTCGACCGAAGCATTCTTTGCCAGCTCGTTTTCGTCCACCAAAAAAGCTTTGCGGAGTTCTTTCGGTGGCGTCTTATCCAATTGGCAACTTAAAACAATTGCGCCATTAGAGGTAACACATTTGTCTAATTCTACAATTGCTCGCGCGACATCGTCCCAAGACTGCGATGTACCTTCTATCGTGCCGCAAGCGATCTCGAATCGTTTGGGGCAAGGAACACGCCAAAGTTCTTCGTTTCGAAAATGAGCCAACGCCGCGATTGCGTGTCGCTCACCATACCAAATTCCACCAATTGCATCGCCCGGCGCCAATGCAATTTGAAATTGCGCGAAAGTACCGAGAGATTCGTTGACTTGCTCAATCACTCCGTTTCGTTCCGATGGCGGCGCAGACGAAAACTCGATTTGGTTATCTTCACCCAAAAAAGTAGGGACGACACAATCGGCGCGTCCCTTCTCGTCTTGAATTGGCTTCGAATGAACCGCAAGCACAATGTCTGCGTCAAACAACACCCGATTGACATACAACGGTTGATCGTGTGATCCAACTGCCAAAAGAGCCAATTCGTTTGAATTGTCGCCGTGATGTTCCACAACATTCAATTCTGTCGAATGGTTGTGCCAAAAGCTCGCCCAGTTTTGAGGTGCGACGACGACAGTAACCTCTGCACCGGATGTCATATTCAATCTGTTTGCAATCAGTCGGGCAACATTGTTCAGCGGATTGGAAGTATGTGCAACGACAATGGCTACATGATCGCCAGGGAATACAGAATCACTTATGGCAGGATATTCGACCGGATTGGTCCAAGCCTGCTCGACCAATTCTTCGAGCGAGTTGGACGATATCCCTGAAGATTTTGGCTGCAAGCACAAGAAAGGAATCCGCCCGGTCTCGACTTCTTGCAGTAACTCTGTGATTGAAAATATAGCCGTTTCAGTGCGAGACATTGGATTTCCATATTGTATACGAAGTGTGTGCAAATCGGCTGCAAACACTGCATTTTCGTGTCCGAGAAGTATTTCTTATTCGATCTTATCTGTTGGGTAATCGATTCGTCAACAATCGGTCGGTAATCCGTCCCTGCACAATTGCTTTCCCGCCTAGTTTCAATACCTAAATGGGGAAAACGAATTGGACGAGTCTCTTTAGATATCTGTTGTTCTTCGGCGACAATTCTGTTAAACGCTGGTTAGTTGTGGACCGTTCATGCGAATATCAGATGGATTGGTGCAATGTGGAATTTGCAACGTGTGTTGCCCCTTGTGATCGGAATGATAGCAGGCTGCAACTCGCCCATTTTCAACGGTTCAAATAGTAGCAAGA
>JAHEAM010000428.1 GCA_024642765.1 Planctomycetaceae bacterium | reverse complement strand
TCCCTTGATGCCCGCTGATGCTGGTGACTCGATTCACAACGGCGGGGTAAACCTGATCTGGTCGCCTCGTCCCGGATTTGGCATTGGCTTGGAGTATGCCTACGGCATTCGCGAAGTTCAAAGTGGTCTAACAGGTGAAAACCATCGCGTGCAATTCGCCATTCAAGTTGGCCCGTAACGATGAAGCCATCTGCCGTAGTCACAAATCGGATGCAAAAGTCTTGCGAATGTTCCAGTTTTTGCGACATCTGGGTGCAAGCCTATCCCTGTGCCAGTTAGGCCTTGGGGATCGCGGTAGAGACGGTCATCACTGACCGCTCCCCGCACACGAGTTGATGAGAATTGACGGCGTCAACCTGGCCGTTTCCAGTATGGCGTTATCTCGCGGCGAGCTTCCCTAGGCACCATTCATCAATTCGGTGTTGAGAAATTTTCATCCCAAACGATCCGGCGACATTTAGATCGTCTTTGATCCGCAACGCGTCATAAATGACTTTGATGGTCTGAATGTCGCTTGCACGCATGGGTCTCCTTGGCGGTATGGTACTTTCGTGCCCATCATGTTTGCCGGACCTGGAATTTGCCCACAACAAGTGGATCGAACGGTCCAGACGGTCGGCATCGCCCCGACGCTTTCCAAATTGCTGGGAACGAAATCCCCTTCGGGCGCAATGAGCGAACCATTGATGGAGGTCTTGATACCGCGACAAGATTAGGGAACAAGGTCTGATTGGCGATTTTAATGGTACTCTCGGCCAAAGGTCATTAAGGGGATTGGTTCGCATAAATCAAGACAATGCGGTACAGAGTTCACATAATGGTTGGTTTTTCAGTCCATTTCTAACGGCCGTTTCACACATAACGCCCGACTTGCAAACTTTCACGGCTGTGGATTCAACGCGTCGATGCTCTTGTTACGGGCCACCGCGCCAATTTTTTACAGAACTGTGGAACTGAAAATGCTTTCAAATTTGTTTCTTAAAATGTTGAGCATTTTTTCCGTTGCTACATTTTTTTTGATTTGTTTTTCGACGACTACTCCCAGTTGCGCAACAGTCGCCGTCGCTCAAGAGATACCATTGCCGCAGATCGTGTCGGTCACGGAATATGAACCGCAGCAATTCCGCGACAGTCTATTCCAAACCGAGTTGTTGTTTGCCCGGGCAATTCAACACGAAGCCAACGGTTGCGAGCAATGTGTGGACTATTATTTTCAAGCGGCAACGTCGGCATGGGCGGTGTCTCAAAGCCAACTGGCCAATACCGGACAAATACTCGGAAGAGCGGGGCAAATCTATCGGGAATCTTTGCAAAAACTGATCGTCACGGGCCAACAGTATCGGCGACTCAATCCCCGTAATGGGTTGCAAGTTTTCGTTGATGGTGGCAGTCAATTCGTCCCCGTCGTTCATCAAGGATTCGTTCGAGAAACCAACGAATTCGATTGTTTGATGCCGATGGAAAGTACCGGCACGAAAAAACTGGAAAATATTTATCGCTGCGAAGGGCTGGGAGTATCCATCGTTGTGCAACACTGTGGCACGGCCGCAGAACGGTTTCGCAGAGATCAACAGTCTTTTGCTGCGACTGCCGTATTGCGGCCAGCCGGTTTTGCCTCGGGACTATCCGGGCATTATGTCCTGGAGTTGCTGGACCCGTTGCGGGTCAATTCGATCGACGAGTTGGGGAGACGGGTTGCAATCGTTCGCGACATTTCCGCTCCGATCGTTTATCTGCTCGAAAACCAGCAAACAAAACCTATCGAGGCATTTTTGCATCCCGGTGGAACAAGAACAAAATCCAAGTTGTTCATGATCGAGCCTTATCAGCCCGAGAAGATTCCCTTGGTGTTTGTCCACGGTCTGTTATCCGATCCATTAACCTGGGCGAATATAGCTAACGAGTTGATGGCTCGCCCGGAGTTGCTGAAACGTTATCAGCTCTGGGGCTTTGAATACGCAACCGGGGCCCCTTTTCTGGTCAGTGCCGCCGATATGAGGGATCAACTTGGGCAGGCCCAGGCCGCATTGAATCCGAACGGTATCGATGTTGCCTTTTCACAAATGGTCTTGGTCGGTCACAGCATGGGCGGTTTGATTTCCAAACTGCAAATTACTGAGAGCGGCGACCAGTTGTGGCAATCGGTTTCCATTTGCCCTTTGAATATGATTGCAACTTCAGACGACACCAGAAATCGACTTGCGAGGGCCTTCTATTTTGGCCCATCGGATTCAGTTGCAAAGGTCATCTACATGGGTACCCCGCATCGCGGCTCGCCATGGGCTAGGCGACCTGTTGGCTTGATTGGTGCCATGCTCGTTGAAGAACCGTCTTCCACGGAGGCGCAGCACCGGAACTTGGTCTTTAATAATCCAGGTGTGTTTTCACGCGAGTTCGAAAAACGAGTCCCTACCAGCATTGACTTGCTCCGCCCTGACAGTCAACTCTTGTTGGCTATCGATCGTCTATACGTCGCCAACGGCGTCCAGGAACATTCGATCATCGGAACGTTTCGGCCAATGCTGATCGCGGGCAAATCAGACGGGGTTGTGCCGGTCTCCAGCGCGATGCGACCGGGAGCCCAAAGCGAAATTTTGGTTCGGGCCAAGCACACCGACATTCCCGACAAGCAAGAATCAGTAGAGGAACTCGTTCGAATTCTCTGGCAACATGCCTGCCAGAATTGAACGTGGCAAACGACGCAGACTGCCGTTGACTCGAACCGACACCCCGGCAAAACGACTCGACACGCGAGCAAAGTTGTGATGAGACTGTTCATTCGTGGAACTGATGAAATTGGTTGCTTGTTGACGAGTGGATTTCCACCAAATTATTTGTAAATTGAAACGCGATGTTAACCGTCGTCAAACCAACCTCAGACGTTTTTGATGTTATCGAAAAAAGAAAAAATTCGCGAGTTGGCTGAAACGTCAAAAAGTCAGTCAGCGCGAAACTTCGCAAGATTTGGTGGGCGTTTTTCGTCCGTGGCCTATCTGCGTTGGCCTTGGCTGCCTGCGCGCTGTTTTGGCCGCAACGAACCGTCGAATTACTGATCCAATTGCTCGGTGCGTACTTTTTGATCGATGGCGCGATTGCTCTTTTTGGAGCAGTGCGGAGCGGTGACAAGGCCCACTCCTATGCACCAGCAATCATTAGTCTGGCGGGAGGATTGGTCTTGCTATTCTGGCCGGCAGTCAACGCGAAAATATTTTTGGTGATCGTCGGGATCTGGGCTGCCCTGCAGGGCGTGGGGATTCTGTACTCAAGTTGGCAAATGGACCGAGACGACCAGAACCGGTGGTGGGTTGCGGTTGTCGGGTTGATCGTCACGGTCGTCGGAGTTTTGTTTATCGCTTGGCCTGAAACCGGCGTGGTGGCGATCTCGTGGTTAATTGGGATTGGCGATCTGGTCGTTGGCGGACTGCTTGTATTTCTGGCTTTCCGATTGAGAACATTTACCCGCCGAGTCGAACAAATCGGAGGCGCGAACTCTTAAAAGGCGGAACGATCTTCGCCGCGGCGTAGTCGACCGTGTCAACTTGTTGGCGGATCTGGTGTTTTTGTTCTCCGACCTCCCGAGCGGATGAAAACGAATCCGCTGCTGGACAAGCTGCCGGCCAACCAGCTGAGTAGTTGTCAACTAGACAGGCCACATTCGTGCCATTGTTGTAAACCCTTGGGGTTTCCACCCGCACCAGCCTATGCCGCAGTCGGCGGATCATGATCGCCGCTCGAACGCAACAACAGCCCAAGGGAGACAAAAAGCTAACGTCACTTCAATTCGATGTGGGCCTTGAAAATCT